>JAPYRM010000063.1 GCA_029941175.1 Halobacteriales archaeon | reverse complement strand
GATGGAACTAGCAGATTATGGTATTTTACTAAATTCTGGTCTGGCCAAACGACACGCTTTATTGGTGAATCTACTAACTGGAATGACAACAATTGTCGGCGTTTTAATTGCAATTTATTTAACGAATGTTGTACCCGGACTCACTAAACTTCTCTTCTCACTTGGTGTTGGAAACTTCATCTATATCGCTTCTGCAGCTCTATTGCCCGATTTACTCCGTGAAGAAAATTGGATCGATAATATATTCAATTTACTATTCATCATTTTCGGTGTCGCTATAATGTTGATATTAGTCTTGTTTGGGTAATGTTTATTTATCCAATTTTTTCTCTCTCTTTACAAAATCAATCTAAATGTTGTAACAGTTCTACTACATATCCATCTGGATCTTCAATAAATGCAACTCTTGTCTTGATGGCATCATTTTGAAATACGGATCTAACGACTTTACATCCTGTTTTATCTACCATATCTTTGAATTTTTCATCTACATTTTCTATTACAATTGCTATGTGATCAATTCCACCCGGGGTTTTACCTCCTAACTCTTCATTATATTTAAATTGAATTTCAACACCTCCCTCTCCAGCAACGTAATAACTAGTTGTTCCATCCCCCCCAATGAAATCCCAAGTGTGGTGTAATCCCATGGCATCAATATAAAACGCCTTCGTAGCTTCTAAGTCCGAAACCCAAATACATGTGTGTGAAACTTCCATATTCTTGCTAATTTATGTACCTAGATATGTATATCGATTTTTTTCGTGCTACACCCATAGGTATTGGTTTTTGATAACATTTCCCCCCCCTTTTTTAATATCAATGGATCTCAGTTACATCTTTTCCCGAAGTAACTCATTAAACGCCTCTGGACCATCAATGGAGTCAATCTCATTCTTACTTATCAATATAGTTTCTTCAACATATTTTTGCTTCACTTTTCCATCTACAAAATAAATAGATTGAGCCTTAGTCACATGCCCAATAGAACCCATTATCTTCGCACGTTTAATAGCCGTCTTGGTAAGCTGAGAATGCCCTGTTATCAAAATCCTATTTGAATCACTAGAATGTTCACTCACCGCTTGAAATGGAGCACGATCTGTTGGGTGAACTATAAATCCAAACCTATTCAATGCATCTATCATTTCATCACTCCCCTGAGTGAATTTTTGTTCATTTTCTAAAGAACCTATGTCCACTTTTGCAGCCTTTCGACCAAAAATACCTATTGGAATGGTTATTTTGGATCCGAATAATTCTTCTAACCGAATAGCAACTTCGATACTTGCATCCATCCCATTCTCATACTTCGAAACAGTTCTTCGCGAAACACCTATCATCATTGCAAGCTTGCCAAGACTCCATTTTAATTCTCTTCGCACTTTGGATAGATATTCTCCATCAATAGGCACGTATAGCCCCCCCGGAGCTGCATATATTAAAGGTGGAATCTCCTCTATAAATAGATCATATGCCGTATCTGGGCTAATAACTGGAACCCCATGTCTCAAGTATACGACCCCTGGTTCCAGATTTTTATCTCTGGTGCGAAGTGATATCACGAGGGGGTTGGCGTTCAAATGAATTCCTAGATCCTGCATTGCCATCCCAGTTTGGCGATTTAGGGCATCTACATTTCCAAGCACTTTTATTAAAAATATCTGTTCTTCCCTTCTAGCAGCTATATCAAAACTTTTCGGCCGAATGACACACCTATCGCTAACAATAAAGCCTGCATCCAAAAGCATGGAAATTATGTTGTTAATTAGCACATCTCTAGACATGTATGCTACACTATGTCCTAGGGCCGTAATTAGTTATAGCTGTTGTGGATGCGTTGGGATATCTAATAATATTCTAAAAGAAGGGTTATTTTTCTTCAAATAAAGTAATGATCAATGACCATAGTGGGAGTCGATGACACTGATTCTAGAGAGCAGGGTATGTGTACCACTTATGTTGCGTTTAAAATAGCGCAGAAATTACAAGACGAATCTGCAAAATTAATGCTTATTAGGTTAAACCCAGGAGTGATACACAAAACTAGAGGGAATGCTGCCATTGCCATATCTACAACTTGCAATGCCGAAATAGCATTTAAAACTGCATGCAACACTATAAACGAACTAGCAGAACTTTCAGATCCCCATACCCAACCCGGTTTAGTAGTGGCTCCAGGCACTTTCGAAAATATCCCCCCAACCGTTTCTGATTTTAGTCTCAATGCTATTCGTACCTATCATGAAAAAGAAACAGCGATTGATTTAATAGAAGAAAATGGGTATTTGAATTCTAGTTGGAACGGGGGGAGAGGTCTAATCGGCGCATTAGCTGCCATTGGGGCAAAAAACGCGCTCGATGAATGGACCTATGAGCACATAGCATACCGCGATAAAGTTTTTTGGGGAACTGAACGAAACGTAGATTCCAACTCCATTTTCGAAGCTTCAAATCATTTCCATCCCTCTGTCTGGGACAGCTTCGACAAAAATGAAGACTACCCCGTTTGCGTCCCCCGAACTCCCTGTCCCGTTCTGTATGGTATTCGTGGAGAAACCCCCTATGTCGTTGAAGAAATGGCAAAAAAAATTAAATCCGAGACTCCTGCTCACAGAGCATTATTCCTCACCAACCAAGGAACTGATGCCCACATTCAACCAGGAAAAATAGAATCCCTAGAAGAAGGACATTCTTATTCTGTGGACGGGGTAGTCTCTTCAAAACCCTATACCCTCGAAGGTGGTCATGTTTTTTTTAAACTGAAAGGCGTGTCTAAAGAAATATTATGTTCAGCTTTCGAACCAACTAAACAATTTAGAAACTATGTACGAAATCTCGACTGTGGTGATAAACTCACTGCATACGGAGAAGTCTCTCATGGTACTCTAAAACTTGAGAAATTCGCCGTTAGGGATTTGGTCACTACCAAAACAGAAAACCCCCTATGCGCCATTTGCAACGATCGAATGAAAAGCTCAGGACGATCTCAGGGATATAGATGCCGCAAATGTGGGACAAAAAACTCTCACAAAATCCAAACACCATATTTTAGGGACATAACTTTAGGTTGGTATGAAGTCCCCCCTTGTGCAAGGAGACATTTGGCAAAACCATTAATTCGAGGTGGATTCGATTCAATACTTCACCCTGAACTCTAACCATTTTTACTGTTCACTTCTCCAAACAAAAAGATATTTTTCAGAGGAACTATATCTTACTCATATGAAAAGAGAATCTAAAACCACGGGTCACGCAAAAAAAAGATTCATAGAACTCTTCGAATTCCGTAGAAATCTATCCATTGGTTTAATAATTGGAATTTTAGTTTCAGGGCTTGCGTACTTCTATCGAGTCAATGAGTTAGTGGGGCCCAATTTAGACACGAGAGGAACTCCCAAGCTTTTCTTTCTCTTGTCAATTGTTCTTGCCTTTTGTATCGCAATTTTAACCGCTTTCATTTTAGGTATTAGGTCTCTAATTCAATCCACGAAAAATTAATCTACATAGCTCAAGAAGCTAACGCAGCAACTCTCTCTGCCCCCAATCGAGTTCCTTTTGCAATCAATACATCTCCTTTTTCCAACTTCGTTTCCGAATCTGGAGATACAAGCCATTCCGAGTTACTAACCCGGCGAATGGCCAAAATTCGCATACCTGTCTCTGATGAGAGTTTACATTCTCCTAATGTTTTCTCATCTAAATCACAACCAGGTTCAAGTGTAATCCTCACAATAACCTCATCAGAAACTCGAACGGCTTCTGCTACTACTGGGTGTGCCGCTAGGCCTCTTAATACTCCATCTGCTATCTCTAATGCAGCATCTGAAATTTCTTCTGTAGCACGTGCAAGATGTACTAGTCCTCTAAGACGAATTGGATCTTCAACACTAGCCGCAGCCCGAAGCGTCCAAACCTCGAATCTAGATTGCAAGGCATCAACTTCAGCTTCGAGTTCAAACACTTCTTCTGCTACATCTTCCGAGTTAAATAAGACGGCCCCATATGCTAAATCTACTGCAAGCTCACTCATATTCTTCATCAACACAATCGAATCCACCGCCCTTTCCAAATCAATCAAATCCGGTTCTGTGTATGTGGGTAATTTATACGCAGTTTTAGTTGCATTTTCATACACCTTTGAGAGGTGTTTTTCTGGCCCTCTTAAAAGAATCACATCCGCTGCACGAAGCTTCTCACTTGGACCTGGATTAAAAATCCAATTTCCCTTCCTTCGTATACCAATAATTCTAATCCCCGTATCTGTTTCTAGATTCAATTCCCCTAGCGATGAATTGGAAAAAGGTGATTTTTTGTGCACTTCTGCACGTGCAATAGTTTCAAGTGCTTCTGGCAACGCGCCTCTGATTTCATCTGGAATACCACTTTCGGACAAAACGGCATGTGCTATTTCTCCTGCTGCATTTGAAATTTTTTCTGCAGCGCCCACGACACCAAGAACCGGGGCCAATGCTTCTGCATCTTCTGGTGTTCTAGCCGCTAATAATAAACCCATTCTTGCTCTAAGCTTTAAAATATCCATGTGGGCTTCTAGTTCTAGCACTTCTTCTGCAAGTTCTTCACTCCCATGCAACACCGCTGAATAAGCCAAATCTATTATCAATTCTGATGTGTCTTTCATCTCTGCTAAAACCAACTTGACACTCACGGGTTCGTACTCGACATCACCAGAGTCCATTTGATGTTGATTTGGAATCCAGAGAGCAAAAGGATTCTTTCGGGAATAATAATCTGTGTAAAAACAACCTTCCTGTCGATTTGTCCCTCGTTGTGTGTCGAATAACGAACGATAGGGTGTAATTATGGCAATAAAATATATCATTTAGATTATCATTGCTGAACACCTCTCAAATCAACATGACTGATGCTTCCATCAAAAGAGGCTTGGAAGGTGTTGTAGTGACTGAGTCCGAATTGAGCTACATAGATGGAATCAAAGGTATATTGATTTACAGAGGATATTCCATCGAAGAATTAGCAGAAAAATCAAGTTTTGAAGAGGTACTTTATCTACTTTGGTACGGAGAACTACCCGACGAAAAAACATTAGCTGAATTCTCTGATAACTTATCCAATAACCGCGAATTGCCAGTTGGTGCATTAAAAGCCATTGTAGAGTTAGCTGACCAGGACGAAACTCCCATGGCCGCACTTCGAACCATAGTTTCCATGCTGTCTGGATATGAGCCAAACACGAAACACCCAATCGACTCAAATTTAATTCTACAACAAGGTGTCCATATAACGGCAAAAATGCCCACAATTCTAGCCGCTTTCGATAGGGCCCGAAATGGAGAAGAAATCATACCCCCCCAAAAAAATCTTAGCCACGCTGCTAACTTTTTATACATGCTGACAGGCGAAGAGCCCGACGAAACAAAAACAAACACATTTGACACCGCCCTCATCTTACACTG
>JAPYRM010000062.1:4984-5608 GCA_029941175.1 Halobacteriales archaeon | reverse complement strand
AACTGCGATGGCTGTTGGCATGGGGGTCAGAGTGATAAGAACGCACGATATTTCAGAAACCCGGGACGCGGCCATGGTCGGATATACATTTTCAGGAGGGAAATTGGATGGAATTTGAAGCATGGGAACCAATCTATGAAAGGATAAGAGAAGAATTTGGTTTCCAGAGAGAAAATGATGAATATGCTAGAGATGTGTTGAAGAAAATCTCCCCAAAATTCAGGGTCAAAAATTTAACTAAATTTGAAGGTGCGAAGGTGATGATTGCAGGAGGTGCGAGATGTATAAAAAAGGAATTAGATATGGTTGAAGGGGTGGATAAAATTATAGCGGTTTCGACTGCAGCGGATGTATTACTAGAAGAAGGTGTAAAAATTGACATGATGGTAACAGATTTGGATAAAAACCCAGGCACTTCAGTTAAGTTAAGTAAAAGAAAAATCCCCGTTGCGATTGCAGCTCATGGGGATAATATAGAGTGCCTAATAAAGTGGGTACCGAAATGCGATTTAAACTACGTAATAGGAACTACTCAAGTGGAGCCAATTGGAAATATTGTGAATTATGGAGGATTCACAGATGGGGATAGAGCGGCTTTTTTGGGAGATGTATTAGGGGCAGATG
>JAPYRM010000062.1:0-4974 GCA_029941175.1 Halobacteriales archaeon | reverse complement strand
TGAAATAGTTTTTGCAGGGTGGGATTTTGATGATGGGTTGGTGGGAGTTGAAAAAAAACGTAAGTTAAAGTGGGCAGAGTTCTTGTTATTATTGCTTGAAGAACAACGGGGTCAAAAATTTAATGTTTTGGAGGGGAGAAGGGAGAAAATCATCTCTATGATTTAATAAAAGGAACGTATAAAAAACAAGAAGATATACTAAATAAGGGTAGAACATAGAGGATAAACAATAATGAGAGTAAAATTATTAGAAGGCACTCTAAATCCGGAAGAGCTCGTTTGTCGCTGTGCAAGAGGTGATTATTCTGACGAATGGGTTGGGAAAAGCAAATCGTTCGAAGAGGTTATGGAACGGGTTAAAGGAGAAACCATCGAGGAAAAGAAAAGAACTTTACTCGATCATTTAATGAGATCGGGTCACTGGGGACCATTTGAACACCCTCAGGTGACCTTTGCAATAGAAGGTATCAGTCGGGCGTGTATGGCGCAGCTAACTAGACACCGCCATGCGTCTTTTGATGTTATGTCCCTACGATATGTGGATTTATCGGAGGGGATGGATTTGAAAAAGAGATTCACCTATCCAGATACATTTGAACAAGAAGAAGTGATCTCTCGAGAGGGGGTTGAAAATGTTGATATGTCAGTCCAAGAACGTCAAAATTTAGTTGATGAGGTCTACAAGAATTGTGCAGATGCATATTGTAAATTGGTCGAAGTTGGGATACCAAAAGAGGATGCTAGAATGCTCCTCCCGATTGGAACAAAAGTGAATTTAACATTTAGTATGAATGCACGCTCTCTAATGCACCTCCTAGATATGCGTATGAAAGCAGATAGCCAATGGGAAATCAGAGAGATGTCGAGAATGTTGCTTGAAGAGGCGAAAGAATGGATGCCTCAAACTTTTGCATATTATGAGAAAAAACATCCATTTAGATTGACTCCGTAAAATAAAATATTAAAACAGAACCGTTATACAGAAACGAAAACAAATTGCCCTAGGTTCATTGGTGTAGTCCGGCCAATCATTTTACCCTCTCACGGTAAAGACTCGGGTTCAAATCCCGGATGAACCACTTTTCGAAAAGCCCGAGAGAAGTGCCCACGGTTTTCAACATTTTGGTTTATTTTTTCGGAGTTAAAACATTTCTTCAAGGGTTGATTCTATGAGTTTCTGGGACGCGTCACAGATACAGAAGAAGACCAATTTGTCAAGGCGTTAGATTGCTCCAAGGAAATAAAACCGTGGTTAAATGCTGTCGATAAAAATAACGTTGACAAAGTAGTATCTATTGCCCAGAGATGGGCTACGGACTTTGCCAACTAATTTATATTGATTTCAGTGAATATAAAGTCTGGGAGGAATCAGAGAGTTCGTCTTTTTTTGTAGGAGGGGCCAGGGCAGGAGAACGACCGACGTTGTTTTTAACAAAGGGGGCGTAGGATGTGTATGGCTAGAGTAATTATGAGAGAGGCCCATGCATCACATAAAGTTCAAGTGGTTGATGAGGAAGGAAATACTAGATTAAGAGGGATTTGTATGTGTGGTTTATCATCCAATCTTCCATTCTGTAATGGATCTCATCGAAAAACCGAAGATGAAGAGGAAGGAGTGTTGTACAGATACAATGAAGACGGGACTAGAGAAGAATGTTCGATTCAAACAGAGTGATAGAAATCAATGGTTAAATGGTTAGAAACCATAGAGTAACCTGTAATGAGTAGTACTGAAGAGGAACATTTGCGTAAAACGGATACAAGCTCCCGATTTGACTTCAAAAAAGAAGAGAAATTTGCATTTCGAGCGGGAAAGGGACTTACAGAAGATACCGTCAGAGTAATTTCAGAAGACAAAGGGGAACCAGAATGGATGTTAAATCGTAGATTAAAATCACTGAAGTTTTGGGAAGCGTTACCAATGCCAACTGACTGGCCGGGGCAACCTGATTTGTCAGAAGTGGATGTTAATGAGATAATCCCATATATTCGACCGGACGTGGAAGTTCGAGGGGGTGTCAAAGATTGGAACGACTTGCCTGATGAAATAAAAGATACATTTGATAAATTGGGTATTCCAGAAGCTGAGCGAACATCTCTTGCAGGTGTTGGTGCACAATATGAATCTGAAATTGTATATCAGAATATGAGTACAGAATGGGAAGAAAAAGGAGTCATATTCATGGATATGGATAGGGCGGTCCGAGAACATCCAGACATAGTACAAGAATATTTTATGACTAAATGTGTCCCTCCAAGCGATAATAAATTTGCAGCGTTGCATGGAGCAATTTGGTCAGGAGGTTCATTTGTGTACGTCCCAGAAGATATCCAAGTCCAACTGCCAGTACAAGCTTACTTCCGAATGAACTCTGCAGGGATGGGTCAATTCGAACATACTTTAATAATAGCAGAAGCTGGGTCAGAAGTGCACTACATAGAAGGGTGTTCTGCCCCAAGGTACTCGGCTTTTAATTTGCACTCGGGTTGTGTAGAAGTTTTTGTCAAGGATCGTGCTCATGTCCAATATTCTACTGTGCAGAATTGGTCGAAGAACACGTATAATTTGAACACCAAACGCGCGATAGTAGAGACAGAAGGCTGTATGGAGTGGATTTCGGGGTCGATGGGGTCGAAAGCCACTATGCTATACCCATGTACAATTCTCAAAGGAAGAGGGGCAACAGACACACATATGACAATAGCCTTTGCTAGCTCGGGTCAAAATATCGACACGGGTGCAAAAGTGTATCATAATGCACCAGATACTAAATCCAGTATAGAATCCAAATCTATTTCCAAAGGAGGGGGAAGGACGAATTATAGAGGATTGGTCCATATTGCAAAGGGGGCAGTCGGGTCTTCTTCAACAGTTGAATGTGATGCGTTGATGTTCGACAATGATTCTACGTCAGATACAATGCCTCATGTGGAAATCCATGAGAATAATGTGCATGTAGCTCACGAAGCGACAGTGGGTAAAATTGGAGATGAGGATATATTCTACTTGCAGTCCAGAGGCCTTTCGGAGACAGATGCAAAGAAAATGATCGTTGCAGGATTTATTGAACCAATAACGGAATCATTACCGATAGAATATGCTGTTGAACTCAATCGATTGGTAGAGTTGGAGATGGAAGGAAGCCTCGGGTAGTAATTTCTTATATTAAGATCTATTCCGTTTTATTAAAATGCTATTTTAGTGCGCGATTACACGTGTTCAAATGGGTCGTCGCCCATGTCGCTAGGGCCTTTAGATAAATTCCCAGCTGCGATGATATCGTCGATTCGGAGGACAAGATCTGTTGCTTCTTGGGCACTAGAAATTGCTTGAGTTTTGACACGAAGTGGTTCTACAACGCCTTCAGCCAACATATCTGCAACTCCACTTTCAATGACAGAGAGTCCGGCATGTATACCGCCTGCAGTATGTTGTGCCCGTAGATCGACTATAGAATCTATTGGATCCAATCCACTATTGATGGCTAGGGTTAGGGGGATGGCTTCAACTGCATCTGCAAAAGCTTCAATTGCAAGTTGTTCCCTACCGCCAACTGAATCTGCATAACTCCTCAAGGATAAAGAAACTTCGACCTCAGGGGATCCGCCTCCAGCGAGAACTTTTCCATCTTGAATAGTCACTCTAACGACTTCGAGTGCATCATTTAGAGCCCGCTCTACTTCTTCTACAACATGTTCGGTTCCTCCTCGTAGAATGAGAGATACGCTTTTTGGATTGTCACATTCGACAACAAAAATCATTTCGTCATCTCCTATTTTTCTTTGTTCCACTAGTCCAACAGATCCCAAATCTTCTTGAGATATGTCGGTTATTTTAGAGACGACTTTTGCCCCTGTTGCTCTAGATAGCTTTGTTAAATCGCTCTTTTTAGTCCGTCTAACGGCAAGAACTCCGGCTTTCGCGAGATAGTGTTGTGCGAGATCGTCGATGCCTTTCTGAACGAATACAACGTTTGCTCCAGAATCTACGACTGCATTTACTAGATCCCTCATGTGTTGTTCTTCTGCATCGAGGAATTGCTGTAATTGACTTGGGTCGGAGACACTTATTTCTGCATCAGTCTCAGTCTCGGCAATTTCAATTGCAGTTCCCAACAAGGCTATTTTCGCCCCTATAACTTTGGTAGGCATGTTTTCATGGACAGGTTCTTTGTCAATCAATACTCCCTCAATTAATTCAGAGTCCTCGATGGATCCGGTGGAAACTGTTTCTATTTTAATATTATCTAAATCGATTCGGCCGTCTTCTTCGATCGCCTGTATTGTTCTGACAGCGAGATCGGATAAATGATCGTGCGAATCGCCAACACCTTTTCCGGTCATGGAGGTTTTTGCTATTTTTAGCAGAGTTTCTGTTTCAGTTGGGGCAACATCGATAGCGAGTTTGTCGAGAACCCCACGGGCATGTCTAGCAGCAAGCCGGTACCCAGAAAGAATTGTGGTGGAATGTATATCTTTATCTAGCAATCCTTCTGCTTTGAGAAGTAGCTCCCCTGTTAAAACAACTGCAGTGGTAGTGCCATCTCCAGCTTCTTCTTCTTGAGAATCGGCGACTTCGACTATCATTTGAGCAGTGGGATGCTCAATATCCATTTCAGAAAGGATAGTGGCACCGTCGTTTGTTATCACAACTTCTCCGAGAGAATCTACGAGCATTTTGTCCATTCCTTTTGGACCTAATGTAGACCTCACAGCCTCTGCAACTGCCTTCCCCGCAGCAATATTCATTCTCTGTGCATCTCTACCGCTTGTTTGTTGACTGCCCTCACTCAGGACAATTATAGGTTGATAGGCCATTTTAGTTAATTCCGAAAATCTTCAATATATTCATTTATTATAGAGTTAAGGTTCTACATAAAACTTTCGTTAAGAGAAATAATCATTTAAGACCCCACACGTCCAATAATAAATCGATATGAAAGAGTTTGAATGGGGGAAAAATCCGGCACTTTT
>JAPYRM010000061.1 GCA_029941175.1 Halobacteriales archaeon | reverse complement strand
GAAGAGTAGACTATTTGTACATTTAACAAGGGGAAATCGGATATAGTAGAATTGGATATATCGAATTCGGTTTTGGTTGTAGAGGCCCGGGTAGAGGTACGATAGAAACGGACTTCGTCATAAATATCACCTATGCGACCGAAATTGGGGGATCGCCATGCATCTGGTCGACTAGCTGCAACTTTAGTTACGTCTCGGGCATGGTGAATTTCCTCATTCGCGACGAAGAGAACTCCTTTACCTACCGAGTTTGGAGAAGAGGCTACGCGGATAGCATCATATAAATTTTTGAATCCTTCAGATCCTAGCTTCCCGATGTTGCGTTGTGCGGCGGTGACGACAACAGGAATCTCGGTTTTCAAAACTAGGTTTAAAAAATAGGCGGTTTCTTCGGAAGTATTAGAGCCATGCGTGATGACAAAACCATCTGGAGGATTGTTCGAAGAAGATCTCTGCATGATTTCATTTTGGAGATCAAACCAAACTTCGGGGGTGAGCGCTCCGCTATTGAGATGGGTTACTTCTGTCAGAGACAATTCTGCGTGGGAAGTTACTTCTTCTGGTGCTAAATCTAGAAGGGCGTCTATGGGAACAAAATCTGCTGCTGATATGTAATTTCCAGTGATATTGGCGATAGTCCCTCCAGTTCCAAGTATATGTATTCTAGGTTTGCTACTCATGTCAGATCTATGGAGACAGAGTGTATCACGATTGCCATTTGAGAAATGGAGTTGTTCGACAGGCTTTAACTGTGACCATGTGAAAATGAAGTATGTCACTTGAGAATTCGTACATTCCAGATATCATTCCAGAAGATGATTTGGAATATTTTAAAAAAGCAGGATATGGAAATAGAATTGGGTGGGGAAAATCAGCTGCGATATTAATCGTGGATATGACAGATGAATTCACTACAGAGGATTATGGGGTTGGTAGAGAAGACACAGGTTCAGCGGCTGTTGATGCCAACAAGAAATTAATTGAGGCGGCCAGGGGCTCGAATGTCCCAGTATATTATGTAAAACCATCTAGGAATTTTCCCGAAGGTTATCCTGGTGCCACAAAGCGCCCTGGTGCCAGAAGTTCGGTTGAGAAAAAAGAATCGAAAGGGCAGAATATTAATGAAAAGTTGACCCCGTTATCAGGAGAAATTGTATTGGACAAACCAAGAGCAAGTGCATTCTTTGATACACATTTGGCGATGCTTTTACACAACAGAGGAATTGATACAGTAGTAGTAACGGGGATGACAACGTCGGGGTGTGTGAGGGCCACAGTAGTAGATGGTCACTCGAGTAATTTTAGAATTATAATTCCAATTGAATGTGTAGCAGATAGATCCATATTTGCTAATGAGGCTTCTTTATTCGATATGGACATGAAATATGCAGATGTGACTCCGCTTGAAGAGGTTGTGAGCAAATTGAAAAAAATTGGACAGAAATAGTATTAAAATTGAAAAAATAGATAAGGGCAATACTATATCCAAGGGAGTCCTATGAGAGGTATGAATTATCGTGGGGGGCGTGGGAGAAATTATGGAGAATAAGGTATATTATCTACATTCCACTCTGGAAATTCCTTTGTTGGACGTGGAAGATTGTATAAAAAATTTAAATCCTCCAGAGGGACTGGATAGAGCAGACCTAAAAAGGAGAAGTAACACTTTGATCATATCTGCAATAGTTGAAGATTCGGATCTTGGGAAGTACACGCCTACGGCGGTGATAAAAGGGACAGTGACGGAATTGAAAATAATGAAAGAATTAACAGAGGAAGAGGAAGAAGCTCTTGAACCTGATCAAGAGCGACCCATGGATATCGTGGAAATAGCTACATTCAAAGGAGAATTGGATGCGATATTGCAAAATACTGCTTTTCAATACCAAATGTTTCAAGTCTTGCGTGAGATTGCAGGGAGGGGAAATAAAGGAACGCTTGAAGCCATATTTATTGAAGAGGATCAATTAGAGGCGGTGAAAATTACAGAAGGTGAAATAAAACCGTCTGTGATAAAGATTGTCGAAGAGAGAAGTGATGTGAGTGCAGAAAGTGCGGTGAATTGGAGAGATAATAAGTTCATAAATTGAGATGAGATACAAAAGTGATTTGTCTTCGTTGAGACAACTATGTGCGTTAGAGAATGGTTGTTGAATTTCCAAATTACATTACGGTCGATTATGAAGACGGGAGAGGGCAATCTGCAAAGGATTACCATAGCCTTGAAGATAAACTAGAAAAGTCAATCAAAGTGGTAAGCAAAGGCCTAGAGCAATATGAATATCCAGCAATTATGTGGACTGGCGGGAAAGATTCTACCCTACTACTTTATGTGATAAGAGAAGTTGCTCGTGAGCGTGGAGAAGAGATCCCTCCAGCAATATTCCTCGATCATTTTGCACATTTTTCAGAGATTATAGAATTTGTAGATAGATGGGCAAATATATGGGATCTAAATTTAATTAAAGCTCAAAATGAAGACATTGCTGAGCTTAGGAAAAAGAACAATCAAGAAATAAAAGTTGAAGATCTCAATGAAGCAAATAGGCAAGAATTACAAAAATTGGAATATGAAGAAGAAAGTATAATTATAGATCCAGATTCATTTGTAGGAAATCACTTATTAAAAACTGCAGTTCTCAACAAAACGATTATACAAAACGGGTTTGATGGGATTTTCTCAGGAGTGAGATGGGATGAGCAGGAGGCTAGATCGAGTGAGACTTTTTTCAGTCCCCGTCACGATTTTGAGAAATACCCACCTCATGATAGAATTCATCCAATTCTACAATTTGATGAAAGGAGCCTATGGGATGCCATTTGGGGATATGTTGTCCCAGACTTAGTAGAAAAATATCCCACAGGTCATGTTCCAGCAAATTATAGTGATTTCCCAAATGGAATTTCTCCAAAAGACATACCAGTTAGTCCGAAATATTTTGAAGGATTTAGATCGTTAGGTACAGAAAAAGGATCTACGAAATCAGAAAATAAACCTGCATGGTTGCAAGATCTAGAAGAAACTCCGGAGAGACAAGGCCGGGCTCAAGATAAAGAAGGCATTATGCGACGTCTAAGGGATTTGGGGTATATGTAGCGAAAGTTTAAGTGTAGAAAATTAAAGATTCCAAGGAGCAAATTCGGGATCCACCTGGCGCTCTTCATGAGTGATAGAATCAATTATAGAAATATCTTCGGCGGAGAGTGTTAGAGGGAACGATTCTATGTTGTTTTTAATATGAGTTTCAGAGGAGGCTTTTGGTATAGGAATTGCACCTTTTTCTTGAATCCAGGATAAACTTACTTCAGCCTCAGTTACCCCATATTTTTTAGATATCATAGCCAATTCGGGAGAGTCGAAAATGGCCCCCCGGGCGATTGGAGAATATGCCACTACGAGTACATCGTTCGATTCACAAAAGGCACGCAGAGATTTCTGATGTAGAAAAGGATGCATTTCAATTTGGTTTGCGAAGATTGGTGCGTCGCACTCTTTCAAAGCTACTTCTAACTGTTGTGGTTCGAAATTACTGACTCCAACGTGAGAGATTACACCATCGTCTCGAAGATCTGAGAATCCAGCGAGAGTATCCTCGGGATCGTAAGTGCCAGAGGGCCAATGGATATAAAGAAGGTCTAAATACTCTGTTTGTAGTCGATCCACACTAGATTCTGCCGCATTGATAACGTTCTTATAGGAGAGATTATCGGTGTGTAGTTTTGT
The DNA here is from genome assembly GCA_029941175.1 of Halobacteriales archaeon. Classification (GTDB taxonomy): domain Archaea; phylum Halobacteriota; class Halobacteria; order Halobacteriales; family Hikarchaeaceae; genus Hikarchaeum. The sequence goes on along the minus strand of JAPYRM010000061.1, from coordinate 1,915 downwards.
TGCGATGAATAGTTCTTCTCTTATTACTTCGGCATCGGAAATACCATTGCCAACATCTGTTTCATTGCCATAAGACTGAGCAGTATCGATATGGCGATATCCCAATTCGAGGGCAAATCTAATAGTGGTCGAGCAAGAGGGACCAGACATCTTCCAAGTGCCTAGGCCCAATAGAGGCACGCCTTTTTTTATAGGAATAACGATTGTTGGATCAGATGTGTCCATATATGTGATGTTAAGACAGAGAAAAAGACTCTTAATACTTTGGTTCGGCGTTGCAAATAGAATAAACAGAATCCATAATTAAGTCTCTTTCGCATTTCCATGAATCAAATCCATCAGGAGATGAAGGGTAACGGTCGTAGTGATGTTTGAGTCGTCCTGCTTCTTTGTTTATCCGGTAGAGTTCAAACAAGAGACCCCACTGGCGGAATGCTTTTGTTAATGTTTTAAACTTGACCCAGAGTCCCATAGTTGTGCTCCCATGTTTACTCATGATGTCAACGAGTTGTTGCGCCGGTATACAAGAAATGACATCTGTTAGTTCAGAAACGTCGTGTGCACCTCCCCAGATATTGTACAGATCCATTGCCGCATATCGCTTGCCAAAGGATTCCATTACTTTAGCATTATAGTTCCAAAGAGAAGATTCGCTTACATCGTTGGAATCAATGGCATTCATTGCTGTTTGGGCTGCGAAGTGTCCAGAATTGGCTGCCGCACCAATACCGCCGCCAGTAGTTGGATTTACATGGCCAGCAGAATCTCCTGCAGCCAGGAAACCGGGTGCGACTGCAGAGTCGAATGGTCTTCGGGTGGGGAGTGCAGCCCCTAATTTATCAACTACAGTACAGTTTTTGAAATCAGGATGAGATCGAATGTCATCCTGAACCGCTTTAACAAGTTCCATAGGAGGTTTGTTCATTTGAAATCCCACACCTACATTGATTAAAGTTGGCGTTCGGGGGAAATACCAAAGATACCCTAACTCAGCGGTAGGTTTGAAGATGATAGCGTCGTGCCAATCTACGGGTTTGGATAATTCAATAACCTCACGGTAGGCAGAACAGAATTGCTTATAGGAAACATTTGTATCGAAAGTAGTACCAGAAAAATCGGCTTTGTCCTGGAGCAGAGACATGGAGCCACCGGTATCTATAGTTATAGGGGCTTGGTAAGAAACAGGTTTTCCTTTGTGTATGCCAGTAACCCCAGTGACTTGTCCATTTTGAATAACATCTTGGATTACAGTATCATAATGGACTTCCGCCCCAGATAATTTTACTTCATCTAGCAATACTTGTCCATATGCATATCTATCGAGTATCGTGCCTTTTGTTTCACCGAAGGGTATATCGATTGTTTGTCCGGTCATAGGATTCTCAAAAATTGCCCGTCGTATGTCCCTATTGGTGAAGGATTCCTTTGCGAGTCGTTCTAGATCAATTACATCGGGGAAGGTACTTTTGCCCTTGACTGCATCTCCACAGGCTATATTTCCAGCTTCTTTGGCTGTTTTTCGTTCCAACACGACAACGGAGTATCCTTCGCGGGCAGCTGTGGCGGCTGCAAAGGAACCAGCAGTACCCCCTCCAACAATAATAATATCATACGATTGAACGCCCATGGAAAAGTGTGGTTAGGAGAAGTTAAAAATGCATGGGATCTGTACGGGGACAAAAGTTGCAGGTATCAAAGAGAAATTAGGTTAAAAAGTGGTAGAATGAGAAGACTATAATCAGTAGAATTCGCGGAGTAAATTCATGATGCCTTCGGGGGGGGTTTCGGGTAACTTCCACATTGGAGAATCTAGACTGTGAGAGTCTTCATAAGAAGTTGAATTTGGATCCTGGTATAGTACTCCTTGGTATTCTGTTTCGTGATCAAGAATTAATTTTTTTGCGGCCTCGTAATC
>JAPYRM010000060.1 GCA_029941175.1 Halobacteriales archaeon | reverse complement strand
GAATAATAGGATGACATCGAATATAGTATCTCGTATGAAAGACGTAGGGGTCACCAACATCGCATTTGCATCTTCATCTACCGTTTATGGAGAAGCGGACTGTCCGACTTCTGAGAGCTATACGCCCCTAGAACCAATCAGTGTATACGGGGCATCGAAGCTTGCCTCAGAAGCACTTGTGTCCGCATATGCATATGGGTTTGATTACACTACGTGGACATTTCGGTTAGCAAATGTTGTCGGACCACGCTTGCAGAAGGGAGCAGTGATACCTGATTTTATTGAAAAATTAAAGAAAGATCCAGAGTTGCTTCACGTGTTGGGAAATGGACATCAAGAGAAATCGTACATATACATTGAAGATTGCATAGAGGCGATGTGTTGGATAGTTGAAATGACATCTGAGCCTACGAATGTGTACAATATTGGCACAAAGACTACAATTTCTGTTAGAGAAATAGCAGAAATAGTTTCTAATCAGATGGGATTGTCTCCAAAGATAACCTACACGTCTTCAGATAGAGGATGGATAGGAGATGTTCCCCGAATGAGTTTATCGATCGAAAAATTAGTATCATTAGGATGGGGTCCCGAACTTGAAAGTGAAGACGCGGTTAGACGTACCGTTAGAGAAATGGTGTCAAGTTAATAGTGCAAATTGTTGGATTTGAATCTGGTTTAGAAGGTCTCAAATATGATATAGTAGAAGGAGTGAGTAATGAACCAGATGTCCCACATCTGATATTAGAAAAAAATGGAAAATTGGAGCGGATTTATCTTAAGCCGAAGGACTTTATCGACTATAATCTGGGTGGACGTCGTTGTGCAGGAAGAGTCACAAACGGAGAACATGAGTCTTGCAGAGAGTATAAAGTTCCATATTGTACAGAGCATACAAATGATTGGATATGTGCGAGGTGCACAGGGAATTGTGATTTGCCGTTGCCATCCTGCAAAGAAGTCCATGCAGTCTATATAGCGGGTTTTCCTCCTTCTACTTTCAAAGTAGGGGTGACTCGGATGTCACGTTTAATAACGAGATTGAAAGAACAGGGAGCTCGTAAGGCGGCCCACATTGAAATTGTTTCAAATGGTAGAACCGCGAGACAAATAGAACGAGGGATAGCAGATAAAATTAAAGACAGAGTAATTTCTAAAGAAAAATTAAAGGGTATTGGACAGAGCGTTAGTGAGAAAGAGTGGGAAGGAGTTATAGCAGATTATAAGACGATAAAAATGTTTGACTTAGAATATGGATTTGAGTTGGAATACCCCCCAATTCCCGCCATAATATTATCGGGAAAAATTATAGGGATTGAAGGAAGGTTTCTCATTTTAGAAGTGTCCAATGATAACTATGCAGTAGATTTGAGAGATCTAATTGGATATGAGATAGAAGAAGGAAAGGAGAACAAAGAAATTACCCTGCAAACTAGTCTGAGAATGATAAACAAGTAGATGGGTCTACAAAAGAGATAGGTAGAGTTGGGATAATTGGTCAATAGTAGTATCGATAGAAATAGAATCGCGGCAGGACATGCAGTTTTTACAGAGTTGTTTTCTATTGGAGAGAGAGTCCAATGTCTTGTCAATTAATGAAGAGGGGTCGCCAGATCGATAGTGAGTTCCAGTTACCCCATTTGTGACAGTTTCTAAGAGAGCGCCTTGGTCTGCGGCCACTACGGGAGTACCACATGCGATAGATTCGAGTGCGACTAAACCTTGGGTTTCAATGGGGCTAGGGAATATGAATAGATCCAATGCAGAATAAAATGCAGGTAGCTCTTCGCGGGGGAGTTGGCCTAAGAATACAATATTAGCATCGATTTTGTTTGCTTGATCCTCGAGACTGCGTCTAGCAGGACCACTACCCCCGATCAATATTGTTGCATCAAGAGACGGAGATAGTTGGATTAGTTCGTGGAGATTTTTTTCATAGCCATGGCGTCCGGTATAACCTAAAATGGTTTGGTCGGGATCTATACCATACTTAGTGAGAAATGATTCGGTTTTGACGGAATTGAATAAGGAAATATCAATCCCATTTTTCAAAAGATTAATTGGAGATGTCACCCCTATTCCACGGAGATTCATGAGTGCATTATTACTATGAACAAGAATTAAATCTGCACGATTGAGAAAGCGGGATTCCCAACAGTTACTAGCCTTAGAAAGAGGTCTAGAAACCAAATCAATAGGAGAAATATAATAAACATATTTTGAGAGAGGGGTGTGATAAGATGCCACCAAAGGCAAGTTATATTTTTTGGCTAGTTTTTGTCCCGCCAACCCGAGAGAAAATGGGGTGTGGGTGTGGACAATATTGACATTTTCAGGGAGAGTGGGAGTAACAGGGATTGCGAGCCTATATCCGGGATAAAATGGGAAGGGGACGCTATTAACGGGCCACTCTCCACGTTTTGGGCTATGTTTTGATTTGGGGTAAATTATGTGCATTTCGCCTCCACGGGCGTCCCACCATTTTTTCCAAGTGGCGAGAGTATATGTCACCCCGTTGAGAGTAGGAAGATAAGTATCAGAAAATGCAGCTATAGAAGAAATCATGAGAAGTTATTAAGGGCAGAGGAATAAATATCCTCTAAGTTTTTAGAAAGTATGCCTAAAGTATGTTTGTTTGCTGTTTTCTGTGCATTCTTACAAAGTTTTTTATATAGCGAATCGTCCTGGTGGAGTAGATCAATAGCATTTTTAAAATCATCCAAAGAATGACACATTAAACAATCTTTTCCATGAGTGTAGTATTCTTGGAACACGGGAATATCACTTAATACAACGGCTTTGCCACAGGACATGGCTTCTAGGACAGAAATGCCCTGGTTTTCAACTTTGGAAGGAAAACAAAATACATCTCCCGCGGCATACGCGCCGCGCTTATCGGGGATCCATCCTGTGAAGGATAAATTTGGCAGATTGCTTCGGGTCCACTTTTTAACAGAAGAACTTGCACTAGGTCCGGTTTCATAAGGGCCGAACCAAACAAAATTATAATCAGTGGTTTGGGCGAGTTTGCAGAACGTGGTGAGTCCCTTTCTCTCAAACACGTTCCCGACGCTGAAAACAGTTAGGCCAGATAGACCATATTTAGACCTATAGTCTTCGCGAAGAGTTTCAAATCCTTGAAGAGATTCTATGTCGACCCCGTTGCTCATAACAGAAATAGGAGAAGTGACAGGATAGGTTTGGAGAGTGTTTTTTGTATAATTGCTAGGACAGATCACACAGTCTGCTTGGGAATAAAACCACCTAAGGTAGGGCCTTAGTAAGCTAGATAGCTTGGTCGAACCCCGAAAACTATCTGCGAAGTCTTCTGCGGTAACGTGGGCGTGCAGTACGAGGGGTTTCCCACGGTGGAGTGCCGTTTTTGCGACTAACACGCTGAGAGGTCCAAAAAGATTGCAATGCGCTATATCGAATTCGCATACCATTTGGGGGTTGGACTTATTTTTAAAATCCCAGGGGGAAGATATTACAGTGAAATTGGTAGATTTTAATGCGTTGCGTTGATGCTGAGTAGCAGTTCCAATCCCACTTCGATGAAGATGAGCTTCCATTTCCAGATAATTGAGAACTTTCAATATATAGAACGTATGGGCAGAGCTTAAAAAAATTACCGGATATTAGTTAGGAACAGTGTGCTAAAGATGGTGGGACATCAGAGAATACCTAATGGATCATGTTGTGGCAAGATACGGAGAGATAGGCATAAAATCGAAGAGGGTTAGGAAAAGGATGGTTGCACTCTTGGAAAAGAGAATTCGTCAGAAACTAGATCGTCAAGGGATTGAGTATGAACTTTTGAGCAAAATACAAGGGAGAATTGTTATTAAAACGCTCCATTCAGTGGAGGTCTCGAAAAGAATTGCAGAAGTCCCAGGGGTGGTTTCTACATCTCCAACTATTCTAACAGGAATAGACATGGAATCCATAAGAATTGCTAGTGATAAAATGGAGATAAGAGGCGATTTTGGAGTGAGGGTAAATAGATCGGTTGCCCATGAGAAAACAAGTGGAGAGATAGAGAGAGATATCGGAGAAAGAATACAGAACCGGACTAAAGCTAGTGTAAATTTAAGAGATCCAAATACCTGGGTAGAAATCGATATTAGAGAAAAACATTCATTCGTATTTTCAGAAAGAAACCAGGGGAGTGGGGGTTTTCCAGTTGGTTCGGAGGGCGCTCTCGCAGTGTTAATAAGTGGCGGAATAGATTCCCCCGTGGCTTCGTACGAAGTAATGACTCGTGGTTGTGATATAACCCCGATATACTTTTACAATCGTCCGATAGCTTCTGAAGATCATATTGCGCGGTTCGAAGAGGTCCTGCGTATTTTGACTAAATTCCATCCTGCAAAAAGGTGGCATTACTATATTGTTGACATGGAAGAAGTGAATACCCAATTGTTGGAAATAGAGAGAGGAAGGATGGTACTCCACAGAATGATCATGTTCAGAATTGCAGAAGAAATAGCAGTGAAAAATGGACTAAATGGAATAGTAACAGGAGAGGTAATTGGACAAAAATCGTCTCAAACTCCAGAGAATATTGCAGTTACTTCTTCGGAAGTGAGACTTCCGATATTGCGTCCGCTGCTTACTCGAAGAAAAGAAGACATAGTCGAAGCTGCAAAAAAGATAGGGACGTTTGAATTGGCAAATATGAAATCTGCGTGTTCAACATTGGCCCCATCAAATCCTGCTACGGCTATGAAGATGGGAGAAGTAGAACTTCTTAAAGAAAGGGTTAATTTTGAAGAGCTAGTAGCAATCGCTAAAAAAAATATTGAAAAAGTGATATTAAAGGTATAAAATGATAGCAGAAGAACGAATTGAAAAACTAGCAAAGTTGGCAAAAGAAGCTGGAGTGAGTGGGGAAGATGTTCGAGCGAAACGCTATGTGCATTTGGCACGTAAAATTGCACAAAGACATCGCCTAAAATTTCCTACAGAGTTAAAAAGATTCACATGCTCAAAGTGCAGTGCGTATTTGATTCCCGGTAGAAATGCCCGGTTCCGCACAAATAATAAATGCGTAGTGATTTCATGCGAATGTGGGGCGTGCCATAGATACCCCTACAAAAAGAGATCAAGAAAAATGAAGGACGGTAAAAAAATATGAATAAAAAAGAACTGAGGAAGCTATCTCATGAGACCAATGCAACCATATGGGTAGGGAAGGATGGTGTAGAAAAAGTAATTGAAGAATTAAAAGATCAATTAAGAGAGAAAAAAGTTGTTAAAGTTAAATTATTGCAATCTTCAAGAGGGGAAAGGTCAACTGATGAATTGGCGTCCTCTTTAGCGGAAAAATCGGGAGCAAAAATGTATGAAACAATAGGAAATACTGCTATTTTCGTTCGCTAGAAATATAATAAATGAAGCGGAAGTAAGGTTTGCCTGACTTCTCGGAACAAGTTTTTCCTATCGCCGTCTCCACCCCGCGCCCCATTGAGCGACAGATGTCCGACAATTCGCTGCTCACTTCCGTGCCTGGCGATTTGTTGCCGACTAACTCCTTATAAACGTACCTTCATACGTTTACTAGAGACCTCTGCCCCCAATGGACAAGGTTTCTCAGTTGGGTCCAGGGACATGAACCAATTTGGAACAGACGTGCCTTGGTTTTGGTTCTCACTTAAGACCGTGTTGTGAGCATGAAGCGGGGCCTAACCGCCCAACC
>JAPYRM010000059.1 GCA_029941175.1 Halobacteriales archaeon | reverse complement strand
AGGTGGAAAAGAAAAGAACATGAACCATTAGACAATGAGAAAGCGGCGAGATTAGTTGCGGAAGTGAAATCAATGATTCCTAGATATGTCAGATTGCAGAGAGTGCAACGAGATATTCCAGCTAATTTTATTGAAGCAGGGGTTTGGAAGTCTAACCTTCGTCAATTGGCGTTAGAGCATATGAAATCAACAGGAAAGTCTTGCAAGTGTATTCGGTGTAGAGAGGCCGGATTGAACTCAAAAACACCTCAAAATCTTGAGATGAAGGTATTAGAGTATGAGGCTGCAGGAGGGATTGAGGACTTTATTAGTATAGAAGATTTTGACCAAGATATTCTAGTTGGTTTTTGTCGTTTGAGATTTTCAGAAACACCTGCGCGTTTGGAATTAAAAGATGCAGGAATTTTGCGAGAGCTCAAAGTATATGGGAATGAGATAGGCCTCATAGAACGTGGAGAGAAAATAGGCCCGGGAGAATGGAAGAATGGGTTTCAGCATAAAGGACATGGAAGGGCGTTAATGGAAAAGGCAGAGGAGATGACAATGGATGCAGGTTATAACAAAATTGCAGTTCTTGCAGGTATCGGGGCGAGGGAATACTACAAACAAAAATTGGGATATTATCAAGATGGGCCATACGTCTCTAAATGGTTATGTTGAAATTTATTAGAAGTTGCATTAAACTTTGAGTACAACGATAGGGATTTGTTTGTTAATCTCCGAGGAGAGGTCATGGATCCAAAAAGAGAGATATCTGGTGTTGATATTCGATCTCTTGTACGAGAATTTGAAGCATATAAAGGGTCTATTTTTGATAAATCGTACTGTTATGGAAAAGAATTGGTGCGGTTTAGAATGCGGAAACCGGGGATTGGAAGAAATGAACTTCTGGTAGGAATTGGAAACACAAAAAGCATCCATTTTGCTGCGATAGATAACGTTCCAAAAGCACCAGATAAAGCGATCGATTTTGCTATGAAATTGAGGAGTAAATTGCGGGGGAAACGTTTGAAGGGGATTGAACAATATGGGTTTGATAGAGTTTTAAAAATTATTTTTGAAGGAAGAGAAAATGAAATATTGGTTGTTGCAGAATTATTTGGAGATGGTAATTTGTCCATCGTGGGTGAAGATAATAAAGTGTATGAATGTCTAAGAACTGTGAGACTTCATTCTCGAACGGTTGCTTCGGGAAAAGATTTTGAATTCCCCCCGCCCCGGGTTGACCCGTTCGCACTAGATTATGGTTCATTTGTGGATTTAATGGACACTTCTGAATCTGATTTGGTTAGAAGTCTTGCAACTCAAATAAATTTCGGAGGTACGTATGCGGAAGAGATTTGTCTTCGTTCATCGGTGGAAAAACAATGTTTGATTTCTTCGGCGGCTCAATCAGACTATGAGAGAATCTATGAAGAAATAACGAAAATAGGCGATAAAATAAAAAATGGAAAAATCCAACCAAGAATATATTATGAAGAAGAAGTTGAAGTGGATGTCACCCCATTTTCGCTAGCATTGTATGAGCATTTAGACTACGATACATTTGATACGTTCAATTCTGCAATAGATAATTACTTTTCAGATGGGAAGTTAGAAATCTCAGACGAAAATGAAGAAGTTGGTGAAGAAGTATTAGATAGATATGAACGAATTATAGCATCTCAGAAAAGTGCTCTCAAACAATTTTCACAAGAAGCTCGATCGATCAGAGGGGGTGTAGAACTACTGTATTCAAATTATGGTGTTGTTGAAGAGATAATGGAAGAGATCTGTCAGGGTTTAGAAAAGGGGGAAGAATTTGAACAGATTGGAAAGAGAATGGAAGCATCAGAGAGGTCTAAAATTGTGGAATTAATTGGGATGAATCAGATAGAAAAAATAGTTGAAGTTCGGATTGGAGGGATCAAAATTGTTATTGATCCGTGGAAAAATATCGAGCAAAATGCGAGTTTGAATTACAATCTTGCAAAAAAAATTGAGGGGAAATATGCAAGGGCAAAAGATGCTATTTCGGTGATAAATGAGGAGCTCAATAAAGCAAAAACCGATAAAAATAAATCGGATTTGGAAAGGGGCACGGGGGCAGAAATGAAGATACAGAATAATTGGCTATCCCGGACTTCCATACCGATAAAAAAATCCAAATATTGGTTTGATCGGTTTCGATGGTTTAGAAGTTCAGACGGGTTTTTGATTATAAGTGGGAAAAATGCAGATCAAAATGAAGAACTGGTAAAGAAATACATATCTAAAGGGGATAGAATATTCCATACACAAACTCCAGGAGCACCAATTACTATTTTAAAGGCCTTCGAGCCAGGAGAATCTCCAAAGGAAATAGAAATACCAGAAAAAAATCTACTCGAAGCCGCAAAATTCGCACTATCGTGTTCGTCTGTATGGAAAGAGGGTCGCCGAACAGATGACGTTTATATGGTTACTAAAGATCAAATTAGTAAGACTCCAGAAAGTGGGGAATACCTGACTAAAGGATCTTTTGTTGTTCGGGGTGAACGGACTTATTTTAGAAATATGGAAATTGGTTTTGCGATAGGAGTCACATGCGCTCCAGAAACTAGGGTAATCGGGGGACCACCTTCAGCAGTAATCCCAAGATCAGTTATATCGATAGAGATAGAGCCAGGTCAGTTTTCGCGAGAAGATGTTGCTAAAAAGATTTATCGTTATTTCTGCGAGAGTTTTCGGGATGGGACGTTTGTTAGAAAAATCACAGGTCCAGACGAGATATCTCAGCTAATACCGGCAGGAAATAGCACAATGATAGAGTGAAAAAATACTGCATCGGCATATCTATGCTGAAAGACTACCTCCGACTAGCATCGAATGGTATTGCTTTCTATTGAATTTTACGTTCTTGCAATTTCATGTGCCTTTTTCAGAGGGATTGATCCCATATTTGCGAAACGGGGTCTAGAGGGTGGAGGGACTTGGATGCAAAACACATTCCAAACGCTCGTGGTTCGAACTGTGCTTGCTTGGGCTGTATTGATAGTTATTACAAATGGAAAAGGGATGATGGAAGGAATTTCGATTCCCACAATATTGCTTTTTGTTTTTGCAGGAGTGATTGCAGCAGCGATGGGGCAGCTTAGTTATTACAAAGGAATAGATCGAATGGGGGCTAGCGTTTGTGCAACCATTACAAATTCTCGTCCTCTTTTTGTGGTATTGTTGGCAGTTGTGTGGCTTGGAGAAAATATGACAGTGCCGGGAATGATTGGAGTGGTTTTGATAATGATGGGTGTTGTGTTTATAACAAGATCTAAGAGTGGGAACATTATTGGTTGGAAAAGAAGTGACATAGTGTTTCCTCTTTTTGCAGCAGTGGCATTTGCTATCGGGAATGTCATTAGAAAATTTGGGTTTATGGAAGATGCTGCAATTACTGCCATTCAAGCTCTCGCTATTAACGACCTTGCAGCAGTAATTGCCGTGGGAATATATGGATTGGCAGTAGGAAAAGGCAGGGAACTAGCTATGGGAAATAGAGAAAGTTATCAGAATTTCGGGTTAAGCGGTGTGTGTGTTTTCTTAGCTATGTTTACTCTTTATGAAGCTTTAATTAGAGCTCCAGTTTCTGTTGCAGATCCCATACTAGGAACGGCGCCCTTATTCACAGCGATAGTTGCTGCAAGTGTATTGAAAGATGTTGAAAGAATTACAAGGGGATTCATTATAGGGACGGTAATGATAATTGCAGGTGTAGTTCTGCTTTCTTCGATGCAGTAATTTGTGGTCAATTGATTTAATTTCTTAAGAACTGATCTACAATATCTACACCGACGTTCTTACTGTACTCCATGAGTAATTTTTGAGTCAGTTCTCCGGGGATGGCATCTCCTATGGAGATTCCGTCAATGGAAGAAATGGGAGTTATTATTCTAGAAGTGGAAGTAAAAAATGCTTCTTCTGCAGAGTAGGCATCTTCTAATGTTAAATGTTTTTCCTCAATGCCCAATCCTATCTGTTTGGCCAAAGTGATGATTTTTTTCCTAGTGATACCGGGCAAGATATTTTGTATAGGTGGTGTTTGGATGGTATTGTTTTTAACTATGAAAAAATTTGCATAGATGCTTTCTGAAATATTTTCATTATAGTCTAGAAGCAAAGGTGATGCATCTGATTCTATGGACTTTGCCTCTTTGTCGGCTATTACGAAATGCATTCTAGATCTATGTTTGATTGTTGCGGGTAGAGATTCTGAAGGAATTTGTTTGATAGTAGAGGTTCTTACCTTTTGACCTTCAGTGAAGAATTTGGCATGTTCTGTGAAATTGATTGTAGAGCAGTGTATGAGCAAACGAGATGGGGGATAATCGCTAGCGGTAGGAAGGTTGAAAGTCCAATTTCCTATAACATAAATGATAATTAAGAATTCGTCTTCTGGTGTTACCAGAGGAATGTTTTTTTCCACTAAATGTGACAGGATAGTTTGGACATCTGAGGGGGAGATGTCAAAATCTATATTCGCCTCAGAGCATGAATTGACGAGGCGAGAAATGTGATCGGATGCCCCATGTAGTCTTTTCCCAAAGGTTCGAATTGTATCACTAACGCTATAACCCCACATTTGTGCAGTATCAGATACGCCGAAAAGGGGTTGGGACTCAAGAAGATAATCTCCATCGAAATACATGAAGAGATCGGGTTTTTCCCTATTTTGATTCATTCTACGTTTGTGTCTGACAACGGGGAAGCAAAATATTTTCGGGTGGCGATGCAAGAAATGGCGGAGAAAATCTCAAAAGATATATTGTTTAGCGAAGGCTCGGTATCATATGGAATCGAAAGCAGCAGTATTGCATGAACCTACTGAAAGTCATGATTTTTTAGGAGACCTACCTGCAAAAATAGAGATGATTGATGTGTCAGAACCAATAGGAGAAGAAGTTCTCGTTAAAATTGAAGCTGCGAGCTTATGTCATACAGATGTTTCTTGTGTCGTGGGGGAAACCGGAGAACCAAAACCGGTGGTTTTGGGCCATGAAGGTGCAGGAATTGTTGCTGCAATTGGTGATGAAGTGACAACAGTTGAAGTGGGAGATCATGTAGTTCTTGGGAGAATAGCATGTGGGAAATGTATACGGTGTAGAATTGGGAAATCCAATTTATGTCTGAGTAGAAGACAATCGAAGGGAACACTAAGAACGGGGGGGACTAGTTTTAAAGGAAGTAATGGAGACCCATATTATCACTATCATGGGGTTTCGTCGTTTACCGAATATACCAATGTGACACAAGAAGTTGCGATAAAAATCAATGAACAAATTCCACTTGAGCAAGCCACGTTGTTAGGTTGTGGTATTTTTACAGGAGTGGGTGCGGTGGCAAATGCAGCAGATATAGAACCAGGATCTTCTGTGGTCATATTTGGGGCAGGAGGAGTAGGACTCAGTGGAGTTCAAGGTGCAGTTTTAAGGGGCGCTACAGAAATAATTGTGGTAGACGTGGTCCCTAGCAAGTTTGACATTGCGTTAAAAATGGGTGCAACTAATACTATTAATTCCATGGAAGAAGATCCAGTAGAACGGATAAGGGAGATTACAGGAGGCGGGGCGAATTATACTTTCGACATGGTTGGACATCCAAGGGTATTCGAACAGGCCGTTGCATCATTAGCCACATCGGGAACAGCGGTATTGGTAGGAACCCCACCTACCCCGATTAATGATGTGTCCATAAACCTCAGAGCGATGG
>JAPYRM010000058.1 GCA_029941175.1 Halobacteriales archaeon | reverse complement strand
GATATCCAAACGTTGGTAAGTCATCTTTTGTAAATGTAATTACAAATGCCAGGAACGAAATCGCTTCATACCCTTTCACAACACGTGGGGTTCTAGTAGGTCACATAGAACGAAACCACATCCGATACCAAATCATAGATACTCCCGGATTGTTGGATCGGTCAATGTCCGACCGAAATGACATCGAAAAACAAGCTATAAGCGCACTTAGACATGTTGCAGATTGCATTTTATTCTTCATAGATGCCAGCGAAACATGTGGATATTCACTAGAAAACCAGTTGAGCCTATGCGACGAAATTAAGTCTCAGTTTGAAATAAACCTTATTACTGTGTGCAGTAAATCTGATTTATCCACAAATGTAGAATCTGATTATTATCTCTATATCTCTCCTGATACTTCTAATTCTTTTGATCCATCTCTTACTATAAAACCAGAAATTATATCCTCTTCCCAATTGATTAAACAGGCCATATCTTTCATTCCCATACCCGATCCTTGGTCAACTTCTCCTCTTAAATAAAAACCCTGCTAAAATCGGAAATTCTTAACAGTAGGAGATAAATTAATGGACATGTTCCAAGGACGTCCTGCCAGGGACTCCGAAATCGTACTTGTCGGGCGATCTAACGTAGGCAAATCCACTTTGATGAGAAATATCACTGGACGCGCATTCCGAATTGGGAAAAAACCAGGAGTAACAAGAAAACCTAATTTTTATGATCATCCCAAACACAATTTCTTAATCACAGATTTACCTGGATTTGGATTCATGTCCGGCGTAGAACGTACGTATAGAGAAACAATAAAAACTGACGTAGTTCAATATGTAGAATCCAATTCCAATTCAATACTTGCAGCAGTACTAGTCATTGATGGAAACAGTGTGATAGAAATAATAGACCGTCATCTCTCGCGTGGGGATATCCCCCATGACATAGATTTTTACAATTTCTTAATCGACCTCGAAATACCGACCATTTTAGCTATAAACAAAATAGATAAAATCAATAACTTAGATGCCTCTTTAGACACTATTTCAACTAGTTTTGGCCTACCTTCTCCCTGGAAGCAATGGCCAGACATCATCGCGCCCATAAGTGCGAAAAAAGGCGATCTGTCTTCGATGTTATCTATCTTGCGCACTTTGTTGCATGATGCTAAACATGATGACTTTTTACAATTTTTCAAATAAACCTTCTCTTCAGCTTCTCAAAATCAAAAGGTGGCTCGGTAAATTAGTTTCGCCACACTGAGCTTAGTGGGGGTAACCCTCGTCATAACCACCACTTGTTATTATTACCTCTTTGGAATTCACTTTTTCCTTTTTATCTTGTATCATTCGAGCTTATGTCTTTGCAGCACCATGCACGCCTATGGAACTTTTCGCCGTTAAAGGAATACCTGAGATAAAGCCTGGTGGTAATATTCCCTACTATATTGAAAAAAACATTGGCTTAATCGATGGTGATATCATTCTTATAGCTAGTACTATTGTTTCAAAATCAGAAGGGAGGGCTAAAAATTTATCCGATTTTACCCCTTCAGAACGAGCAGAATCTATAGCAAAATCCTTTGAATCTCTCGCCAACAAACCAAAAGATGCCCGACTCGCACAAGCCATCCTCGACGAAAGTTCAGAAATTCTTATTGAAACGCCGTTTATTTTGTGCAGAACTCATTTTGGCCATATTTGTGTCAATGCTGGAATAGATCGATCTAATACCGGTTCCCATGATATTCTCCTTCTTCCCATTGATCCTTCTCATAGTGCGTTAGGACTAAAAAAACAATTTTCATCTAATGTCTCTGTAATAATCACTGATACTTGTGGCAGGCCTTTTCGATATGGTCAAGTGGGAGTTGCTATTGGCTGGGCCGGAATTCCTGCCCATCGCGATTGGAGGGGAAAATACGACTTAAAGGGGAACGAATTGGAAGTAACTGTACAATGTATCTTAGATGAACTAGCCTCTGCTGCTAATCTATTGATGGGGGAAGGAGACGATGGAATTCCTGCTGTTGTCGTCCGAGACTGGGATTTTGGATCATTTCCAGAAAATCAAGATTTATTCCGGAAGCTCGAAGATGATGTAGTCCGAAAAGCTCTGCATAGGTGGATACCTTGAAAGCGATTGAATTAACTCCCGAACTGCCTCCTCAAGAGATTGCTAACCTCTCTGAGTTAGCGGAGTCTTCTGGATTCGACACCATTTTTACAAGTTGTCATTATAATAATAGAGACCCATTTCTAACTCTGGCCCAAATAGCCAATTCAACAAATTCCATACAAATTGGTCCTGGAGTAGTAAATCCCTACACAACCCATCCATTAACATTGGCTTCTCAGATGGCAACTCTATGGGAACTTAGTCATGGACGGGCCATTCTTGGAATTGGGGCTGGAGACCGATCTACACTCTCTCATTTTGGACTCGAACGCACCAATACTCTCTTTCACCTCTCTAAAACAATCGATCTCATCCGATCCCTTTGGAACGGAGACCAGGTCACTTATGAAGGCCCTGAGAAAAATCTCACCATCCGCCATGCACGTTTAAATTTCACGGTTGGGCATATCCCAATTTATATAGGGACACAAGGAAAAAATATTTTAAAATTAAGCACAGAAATAGCCGAAGGAACACTTTTCAACGCTACCAACTATCAAGATTTATCCACTGCAATTGAATATTCTGATGCTTGTCTATCCTCTACTGAAAGATCCCCTGCCACTTTTGATTTCTCTGCACATGTGTGTGTCAGCGTTGATTCTAATTCCTCTAAAGCAAAATCCGCTTCCCGTCCCTCTGTGGCTTTCATAGTCGCAGGCGCATCCACCGAGCTTTTACAATCTCATAATATTGATCCTCCAATTGCAAATTCTATCAGTAATCTAATCCGAGAAGGGAACCTTCAACAAGCATTCCAAAAAGTAACTGATGATATGCTCAATACTTTCAGCATATCTGGAACTCCTGAAATGGTATCTACAAGACTCGCAGAGATATACGATCGTACAGGCAGTATCGTAGTAGGTTATCCCATCGGTCCCGATCCATCCACTGCAATTACCACGATAGGCTCTTTTCTAGATTAATTCCTTTATGTTATATCTCCTTATGATCAATATTCATTAATGCCAGTCAATCATTCTTTAGATGATTTCCAGAAAGCACGTCCCTTGCCTTCTCTACCCCTCTTGGATTCTTCTCCCCCCTCCAACAAATCTCCCGAGACAACCGAGTCCCCCTCCCAAAATTTATTTACTACTGTTTATTCAACCTCCCAATCCGACATAGTCTGTAATTCTTGTGGCACTTCAGCACCTCATTATTGGCTCGAAACAGATCGAGCTTTATGTGAAGATTGCAAAATTTGGTAAAAGGAATTTTTTCACCGCTCAACTGCGTAACACCCATATACGAGTAAAACACAAAACTCACTAGGAAATTTACATGAGTAGCCAAGCCATCTTATCTGATCAAGATCTTCTCAAAAATCGTGAAATTGGGAAACGTGTCAACAGCAAATTGGGAAAAAGATTAGTCACTGGACAAGGGCAATTCATCGACGATCTTCATTTCCCCGGAATGCTTTACGCAAGATTCGTAAGAAGTCCCCATGCCCACGCACGTATAATCTCGATCGACACAAGCGATGCGAAAGCATTTCCGGGAGTCGAATTGGTTTGGACTGCCGAGGATATCGACCCGTATGTGAAGCCATTTGGCCATCCTAGCCTCACTCGGGCAGATGAAGAGGCCCTAGCATCCGACAAAGTACGTTATGTTGGCGACGAAGTTGCCATTGTATTGGCAAAAACCAGAAACATAGCCATCGAAGCATCAGACCTCGTTCACGTTGAGTATGAAAAGCTACCAGTAGTTGTTGACATAAAAGGTGCACTAGCTAAAGATGCCCCTCTTGTACATCCAATTTTAAGTGAGGATCCCAATTGCGAAGTTAAGGGAAATCTCCTAAACACCTGCCATGTTCACGTGGGAAATTATGAAAATCCCCTATCTGATGCAGACATAATCGTAGAAGGTTCTTTTAAAACACACAAAACCAATCCATCTCCTTTAGAACCTCACGGATGTGTTGCCCACTATGACCGGGCAACTCCCAAATTAACACTATGGTCTTCAAATCAAATTCCACAGTTACTACGGAAATATGTCGCCGATACTATCCTCGGCCTAGAAGTAGAACAAGTAGTCTGTAAAATGCCGGACATTGGGGGTGGATTTGGAGTCAAACTAGAGCTATTCTCACACGAAATCTGCGCATCAGTACTTGCCATGGTAAGCGGTAAACCAGTTAATATAGTCCTCGACCGAATAGAAGAGTTAAAAGCCGGACGGGGTAGACACCCTGAGTCTTTCAATGCCAAATTAGGCTTAAAAAACGATGGTACTATTGTTGGAATGGATATCGACATGTTCCAAAATACCGGTGCTTATGGAAGTTTTGGAAAAACCATAGCATTCTCTGCCATGGTCACTTGTTCTGGTCCGTATCTTATCCCCAATCAATGTATCACTGGATCTGTTGTCTATACAAATATTATGCCGGGATCTGCAGTAAGAGGATATGGCGATCCTCAATTCACCTACGTTCGAGAACAACTAGTTGACATGGCTGCAGAAGAACTAGGAATGGATCCCATAGATCTTCGACTCAAAAACGTCCCTAAAATAGAAGATATGCCTCTAAGAACCCCTTCTGGTCTCAAATGGGTTAATTCTGATATGCCAGAATGTCTCCGCCGAGTTCGTGACCGACTCGAATGGGATAAAGAACGTACCCGTAATAAAAATAATAACGGAAAACTTCGAGGTATTGGTATAGCAACAATTATGAAACGGGCCGGAAATAAAAGTGCTAAAGGGGCTGACTATTCATCTGCAATTGTCAAAATGGATCATTATGGACAAGTAACGGTTTTTTCTGGTATATGTAGTATAGGCCAAGGAACTGAAACCGGAATTTGTCAAATTGTTGCCGACGTTCTGGGAATCTCAACAGATGATGTGACCCCTATCGTCGGGCACTCTGATATCACTCCTGATGATATGGGGGTTTGGGCAGACCGGGGGACTATTATGGGGGGTACCTCCGCCGCAATGGCAGCAGAAGATCTAAAACAAACTATCGTTTCACTCTCCGCCTGGCTACTGAAACTCGATGAAACTGATATAGAACTAGAAAACGGATTGGTCCATGAAAAGGGGAATCCAAACAATGGATTTACTATGAAAGAACTAGCCCATAAAGCCACCTTTGGCGATCCCGAAGATCGTCCCGAAAATTTCAGAAAAGGTGTGTCATTGGTCGGGGCTGCCAAATTCGAAACACTTGAAGCAGAATTCTTAGACCCTATCACTGGAACTGGAAATATTTCCCACGGATACACTTTCGGCGCCTTTGGGGTCGTCGTGGAAATAGACCCCGGAACTGGGGTTGTCCAAGTAGTTGACGCAGCAATATGCGAAGATGTCGGAAAAATGATCAATCCCAAACTCTTAGAGGGACAAGTTCAAGGTGGAATCATACATGGCCTAGGTGAGATTTTACTCGAAGAGATGATTTATGATTCAAATGGAAATCTAGAAAATGGATCTCTAGTCGACTATCATCTCCCTACTTCTGCAGATGTGCCTATGATCGTCAAGCTAGACGAACTTGAGAACCCCGATCCATCAACTTCTCACGGCCAAAAAGGAGCCGGAGAATGCTCTACTGTTCCTGTCCCCGCAGCTGTTGCAAATGCAGTCTACGATGCTACTGGGATTAGATTTTATGATTCCCCATTGACTCCCCGACGTGTTCTCCCCCGCCTCATCGAAGCTGGATTGACGGAACTATAAATTCTCGCCTTGATAACCCCCCTCGTATAGCCCTGTATT
>JAPYRM010000057.1:3312-5925 GCA_029941175.1 Halobacteriales archaeon | reverse complement strand
CGTTGAAGCTGTGAGTCGAAAAGGGGGGGAGAAAGAAAATGAAAATGGAATACAAGAAAATAATTGCAGTGGGGGCAATACTAGCTATTGCATTAATTGTCCAGATAGGGGCAGTGGCACTTATCGATCCCTTTCTGGAAGAAGGTTATCAGTCGGTGGAAGACCCGGATGATCCTCTGAATGGAATACTCTATTTAGCAGTAGTTCTTGTGGCTACTGCAATTTTATTATATACAGTAAAACGGAAGATGGATCTCCTGATTCGTTTTGCGATAATATCGATGTGTGGGTTTATATCGTGGTATGCTTTCACGATTATTTCTGAGTGGATAGTCCCAGAAGGTCCCGCAGGAGTAATTGCCCTGATATTGGCAGGAGGTCTTAGTGTTATGTTATTCGCATACCCAGAGTGGTACGTTATCGATGGTGCCGGGATAATAGTAAGTGCCAGTGCTGCAGGCTTATTCGGAATTAGTTTTGGCCCACTTCCTGCATTGATTTTATTAACATTTTTGATTGTTTATGACATTATAAGCGTGTACAAGACTAAGCATATGTTGACTTTAGCAGATGAAATTGGTAGGTTGAAATTGCCTCTAATATTAATAGTGCCATTATCACTTGGATATTCATTTTTCAAAGATGACATCGGAGCAGAGAAAGAAGGAGAAAGGGAGGCGTTTTACATAGGGTTGGGTGACTTAATATTACCTACGATAATGGTGGCAAGTGCGGCGTGTTTTTCAGAAGCACCTTACATTTCCTCGAAGATGCCAATAAATGTGCCAGCGGTGGGAAGTATGGTTGGGACGATGGGAGGGTTGATTATACTCCTATGGTTGGTGGATAAAGGAAAAGCTCACGCAGGACTTCCATTTCTTAATGGGGGTGCAATTATAGGATACATAATAGGATCAATTGTAGCTGGCATTTCGTTGACATCTATGATTGGATTATAAGATATAAATTATTTCATTGCGGTGCTAGAAGGTTCGATTTGTAAAGTGGTTCCCAATCCAGATTGTAAAGCTTTTTGGTATAGCATATAAGCAGAAGAGATAGTTTCTATTGCAGTTCCACCACTATCAAAAACTGTGATTTCAGAATTGGTGGTCCTCCCGGGTAAAATTTCGTTGACAACCTCGCTGAGTTCTGCATGGATATGATTTTCGTCTATAAGCCCCATGTTAAATGCAGCTAAAAAAGATCCAGCATCGGTGAAAACTCTAGAGCGTAGATCGGGGACGTAAAGAGATCGTTGGACAATATGTTCGTCTAGTTCTCTCTTTCGGGGGTGATATTGTCCAACTGCGGTTATATGAGTTCCATCGGATATATTGTGACCATCAAAAACAGGAATGCTAGAATTAGTTGCAGTTACTACGACGTCCGCATTGGATATAGCGAGTTTGCTCGAACTAACAGGTTTGACGGAGATATCAAGTTCTTCAGTTAGTTCTTTTGCAAAGGATTCTCTGTTACGTTTGGTAGAGGAATAGACATATATTTTATCGAATTGCCGAACTGTTACCGCTGCTCGGATTTGTTCTTTTGCTTGGGATCCTGAGCCAATAACTGCTAAACTAGATACATTTTTTCGTGCTAGTGTTTCAATCCCTAACGCACCCACAGCACCCGTTTTATGAGGATTGAAGGAGGCCCCGTCCAATATAGCCAATGGTTCTCCAGTTTTTGCATCGAAAATAGTTGTGACAAACCAAGCATCTTGGGAAGTGAATCCTGCAGAGTATAGATATCCCCCCATTACGCCGTCTTTAGGAAGGATAACAGTGTATCCCGTGAGTTTTCCAGGAGGGTCTTTACTGAATAGAGAAGTCCTTGGAACGAGGGGTGCGCCATTTCCATGTTGTTGATATCCACTCCTTACTGCATCTACATATTCTTTGGGCGACGCTAGATCGGAGATATCTTGGCTAGTGAGCAATAATGTAGCTACCATAGGTTATATTCAGGAGGGATTATGATAAAAATGATGGGGTTGAAATGGTGAAGGTGGTTGAGTAAAAAAATTGAATTTAGTATTCAAGGAAATATGGAAGGCGGACCGCCGATATTTCTTGAAGGGGATAAATTTAGTTATGCGGGAAAATTCATCAGAAAAGACACAGGTAAAATTTTAGCAAAAAGTGGTGAAAAGATTATTGCGGCGATTTCATTTAGCGCAGATAGGAATGATAAAGAAATTGTTTGGATCAGATACATAGTGGTGGAAAAAAATCTCAGAGGGAGAGGCGTTGGTCCAAAATTATTATCGTATGCCGTGGATAATTTAATGGAGCAGGTGGAGTTGATTAAGATAGCAACGAACAATGTTTTTGCATATAGGGCTTTGTATAAGTCTGGTTTTGAATATACGGGGAAAAAAACGGGAATATCAGAATTGGTATTGGAATATCCGAGAGATCAAACAGAAGAGAGATATTTAGAAGGCATAGGAACGTTTCAATTGAAGAAATGTCTCACGGATGAAGTAATTGAATTGTTGTCTAAAAGGGATATAAAAAATATGCCTATTGAGACTTTATTCCGTCTCTGAAGATCCAGAGTCATCTGAAGCTACGCGTTTTACGTTAGTTGCTCTGGGGCCCTTTG
>JAPYRM010000057.1:0-3212 GCA_029941175.1 Halobacteriales archaeon | reverse complement strand
GAAGAGTCCTCTTGTTTTATGAATCCATAGCCTTTTCTCGAATGAAAGAATGCAACTGTACCTGTAGGCATAGCTTTATTCCTCCTCTGAGGATCCAGAGTCATCTGAAGCTACGCGTTTTACGTTAGTTGCTCTGGGGCCCTTTGGGGCTTGTTCGATGTCAAAGTCTACGACTTCTCCTTCGGTTAAATCGGATCCTTCTACATCGTCCATGTGAACGAAAACGTCCGTGGAAGAGTCCTCTTGTTTTATGAATCCATAGCCTTTTCTCGAATGAAAGAATGCAATTGTACCAGTCGCCATAACAGCTCAAAACCAGATAAAGAGGGAAGGTAGAAATACCCACCGATATGGAAACGAGAAGGTAGACTTCAAATTTAGAGAGGTTTAAGGATAAGTAATGGGAAATGCTGCACTACGCTCTTTGGCCGCTTTGCAATCGGCGAAACCGGAGGACTTCATGGGTAGAACGGTGGCGATAGATGCTCATAATTGGCTATATAAATATCTAACTACGACAGTGAGATTTACAGAAAAAACAGCGTATACAACAGATGATGGAGTAGAAGTCGCGAACTTAATAGGGATCATAAGGGGCATATCAAAGCTACTCCAATCAAAAGTTCAACCCGTGATGGTTTTTGATGGGATTCCAACGGAATTGAAAAATGAGGTAATTGAAGAAAGAAGAAAAGGAAGAGAAATGAGAGAGATTCGGCTTGAAGAGGCTATGAAATCGGAAGACAGAACTGAAATTTCTCGATTGGAATCTCAAACTCAAAGATTAACTTCAACGATACACAAAACCACGCGGGAATTATTTGAATTATTAGATGTCCCATATATAGAAGCTCCCGCAGAGGGAGAGGGTCAGTGTTCATATATGGCTCGGCATGATGAAAGAATAGATTGTGCGGGTAGCGACGATTATGATACTCTTTTGTTTGGAGCACCAGTGACTTTGAGAAAGCTCACAGGAGCTGAAGATGTAGAAATAATGAAATTGCAAGAGACTTTGGATCGTAATAATATTACATGGGAACAGCTGGTTGACGTGGGGATTCTTTCGGGGACAGATTTTAATGAAGGCTTAATGGGGGTAGGGCCTAAAACGGCACTTAAAGAAATAATAAAATATGGAGACATATGGGAAGTGCTCGACGCAAGGTCAGAGTCTATAGAATACGTTGATCGAGTTAGAGAAATATTCTTACAGCCCACAATTACAAATAAATACGAATTTGATGTTGCCATGAATCCGGATATAGAGGGAGCAAGAAATTATATAGTAGAAGAATGGAATATTCCGAAAGAAAAGGTCGATCTGGGTTTGAATCGGATTGAGGAAATCACTAAGCAGACGGGTTTGAATCAGTGGTTTTAAACACAGGGGTAATTATGCGCAGACCCAAGTATTTTAACCCATTGCTCACAAAGAATAGATTGTAATGACAGATTATCGCATTGAAAAAGATAGTCTTGGGGAAGTAAAAGTTCCAAAAGATGTATATTGGGGGGCACAAACTCAACGGGCGATTGAGAACTTTCCAATTAGTGGAGAAACATTTGAGCCAGGGTTCATAAGGGCTTTAGGGATTATTAAAAAGTCTGCAGCAAAAACAAATGGTGAACTAGGATTTCTGGAAGAAAAAACAGTGAATTCAATTGTTTTGGCCGCGGATGAGGTTATTTCAGGAGAACTTATAGATCAATTCCAAGTAGATGTGTTTCAGACAGGATCGGGAACTTCGTCGAACATGAACGCGAATGAAGTGATAGCTAACCGTGCATGCGAGATTGCAGGGGAAAGTATTGGATCGAAAGTGATACACCCTAATGACCATGTCAACTTTGGGCAATCGTCGAATGACATAATCCCTACTGCAATGCATGTTGCAGCTCTAGAATCAATTGATAAAGAAGTGATACCGGCCCTAGAGACGTTGAAGCGGGCACTAGAGAAAAAAGAAAAATCGTTCTCAGAGGTCGTAAAAACGGGAAGGACTCATTTGCAAGATGCAACTCCAATAACGTTGGGGCAAGAGTTCGGAGGATATAAAACACAAATAGAAAAGGGGATTAAACGAATAGAAAATGTGAGGGACAGTCTTGCTGAACTTCCAATTGGAGGAACTGCCGTTGGGACTGGGTTGAATATGCATCCAGATTTTCCAAAGATGGCTATTGAATATATATCAGAAGAAACAGGAATTCAATTTAAAGAAGCTATAGACCATTTTGAAGCCCAATCTGCACATGATGCGATGTCTGAAGCACATGCTGCATTAAGAGTCGTAGCGGGGTCAATGAACAAGATAGCAAATGATTTGAGATTATTGGCATCGGGACCCAGAAATGGATTGGGCGAGATTAAACAGCCTGAAAATCAGCCTGGTTCTTCGATAATGCCGGGCAAAATAAATCCGGTCATGGCGGAAGCGGTGAATCAAGTTCATAAACGAGTGATTGGGAACGATATGACCATAGCATATGGGGCAGCTGAGGGCCAATTGGAATTGAATTTGTACAAACCGGTTCTGGCAAATGATTTCTTAAATTCGTCTAAAATAATTTCTAATGTTGCAGTGGTTTTTGCAGGAAAATTCATTGATCTATTAAGTGCAAATCGGGAAAAATGTGAAGGCCAAGTTGAATGGAGTATAGCGCTTGCTACATCGCTAAGCCCGCATATTGGATATGATAAAGCTTCTAAAATCGCAAAAGAGGCGTATACAAGTGAAAAGACAGTTCGGGAAGTTGCCATTGAGATGGGAGAGATTTCTGAAGTGGAAGCGGATGATATGTTAGATGCTAGGAGAATGACAAAACCGGGTATTCTTGAAGCAGAAGAATAGTTCGTAAATAAGCATTATACGGATTTCTTTTTACCTGTTCAAGCCCCATTCAATTCAATGAAGGAACATGAGTATGAGGATTTGGGACTGGTAGCTGGTTTGGAAATACACCAACAACTCAACACGAAACACAAATTATTTTGTCAGTGTCCAACGGTGTTTCGAGATCCTGGAGAGCATGTCAAATCGTTTTCTCGGAGTTTACATGCTACTATGTCAGAGATGGGAGAAATAGATAAAGCAGCATTAGAAGAGAGCCAAACGGGGAAAAAATTTAGATATCTTTCATTCGATAGCACTTGTCTTGTTGAAGAAGACGAAGAGCCGCCAGGTGGTCTTAATCAGGAAGCACTAGAG
>JAPYRM010000056.1 GCA_029941175.1 Halobacteriales archaeon | reverse complement strand
GTATTAGAGATTCAGTAGGAGTATCTACATCGCTAGTGGCTTCATCGAAAATGAAAATGGGAGGATCTTTTAGAAGTGCTCGTGCAATGGCAATTCGTTGTCGTTGTCCGCCTGATAATTTGATCCCACGTTCTCCCACGATAGTATCATACCCACTGGGTAAATTCATTATGAAATTGTGAGATTCTGCAGCTTTAGAAGATTGGATAATTTCCTCCTCAGTGGCTTTGAATGAGCCATATTGAATATTCTCTCTGACCGTTCCATGGAAAAGAAAAATATCCTGACCAACGTACCCAATTTGGTCACGTAAACTCTTTAGAGATAGATCCCGGACATCATTCCCATCTATTGTGATGGATCCATGATCTATATCATATAGCCTTAGCAGTAATCTCAATAAGGTTGATTTTCCAGACCCACTATGGCCGACTATGGCCAAAGATTCTCCTTTCCCTGCTTTAAAAGATATATCAGATAATATTTTGTCCTGAGAATATCCGAAGGAAACATTTTGGTAGATAATTTTTCCAGAACCAACGACTAATTCAGAGGAGTTGGGTTTTTCAGGGATAAGATTATTTTCATCGATTAGACCGAATATTCTAACGGCGGAGGCTCTAGCTCGTTGATACATGTTGATGACTTGTCCGAACTGAGACATTGGCCAGACCAGCTGTTGGTGAAGTAGCATGAATGTTACAAATTCTCCAGCGTAGAGAGGACGGGGAGAAATCCAGAGTACATCTCCGGAAATGACCCAAAATCCCCCAACTAGAAAGGTCATGGTGAATCCAATTCCAGATATAACTTGAAGTGATGGGAAAAATTTTATCCTAGTGGTGATAGAATCCCAGTTGGCATTATAATAATCCAGAGAAATCTTTTCTACTCGGCTAGATTCATAGGATTCAGTGTTATAGAGTTTAATTAACTGGATTGCGTTTAAATTCTGTTTTAATCGGGAATGGAGTTTCCCCACACTATCTCGTACGTGGGCATACTTTGGTTGTATAGATTTCGTGAAGTTATATGTAAAAAATGCGATTATAGGGATGGTAAAAAGAGAAACTACTGCCAAAGCGGGATTCATATAAAATAATAAAATTGCAATTCCAAGAACCATTGTTGCGAGACGAAAAATAGAATTGAAACCGTCATTTAAGAGAATTTCTAGACGGTTGACATCATTAGACAAAATAGACATTAATTCACCTTTATGTTTTCTGTCGAAGAAACCCATGTTTAAATTTTGTAAGTGTGCATAAGTATCGATGCGAATTGCATGTTGGATATTTTGAGAAAAAGAATTCCAACCCCAATTTCGAAACCAATGAAGAATTGCACTGAGAACAAAAGAAGATACAATGATAAAAACCACAAACCAAAATTGGGGAATTGGGTATTGAGGAAGTGTAGAGTTGGAGAAAAAAGGAATTGAAAATGGTTTATCTTGTAGAATGATTGAATCTATTGCCACACCAAGGAGAAAAGGAGGAATGAGATCAGATAAACGGGCAAACAGGTTTGCTAGAAAGCCTACAAGGAAATTTCGAATATTGGGCACCCCATAGAGAGACAAGAGGCGTAACATCGGGTTGGAAAAGCCGGAAGTGGGAGTAATAGAATCGGTGTTAGCCATAAAGTATACATAATATGAATGGCAGAGGGGAGTAAAATTTTCTCGGTTTAGTCGGGATGGATAGATACGGAATTTCCAACAGATATATTATGATCAAGTGTCCAATTGTGAGGTAACTCTATGACCCATTTACTGACTCCTTCGTAGGTGGTATAAGGAGGCAGTTCGGGATATGCATGATGAATAGAAACGATAGTTCCATGAGAATCTATGAAAATGATATCGATGGGAAATTGCATATTACGCATTACATAAATATGGTTTGTTTCAATAGGATGAACAAAAAGCATCCCCTGGTTTTCATCAAGAAAGTTAGTTTGGCTTAGACCTATGTAACGAGTGGTCATAGTATCTGAGATTTGAAGTTCTGCTTGAGCCAGTATAGTTTCGGAAGTGTCAGAAAAAATAACGGTTGCGGTGGAAGGCGGGGTAGATCCATAAAATGTAAACAAAATTGCGGTGATAAGTAAAATGGCAATGATGGAAAGTAGAAGAATAGAGAATCGCGGATTGCGGTATATTCTCTCCATAGTTAAATGGATCAAGGATAACTTAGACATTTAAAATGGGTTCGGGCGGAATCGAACCGCCGACCTCGGCTGTGTAAGAGCCGCGTCATAACCCCTAGACCACGAACCCGTATACAGCATATATTTTTGAATCAGAATAACGATTGTGAATGTAAAACGCGGAGAAACAACATGCTAGGGCTTAAGAAGTAGCTAAATTGAATAAAATACAGACAAACCAAAATGGCAAGGGAGATTGGTACAATATTGTTTGGAAAAGGGGGAGATGTAATTAAAGATACAAGAATTCAATCGCTAGTCTTAGCTAGCGGCGTATTGATAATGGAATCTGCAGTTCTGAGTCCCATCATTGCAGATCTTGCTGTTGTTTTCTCGGTGAGTGATGCTAGAGCAGGATTATTGATGCTTGCGTACACAGTACCATTGGTCATTTTAGTACCAATAATGGGAATTCTAGCGGACCGATATGGCAAGAAATATTTTTTAGTTCCCGGCGTGGCATTATTTGGTTTAGCAGGCGGCGGAATTGCGATGGTAAACACGTTTGAAGCTATATTGATATTGCGAATATTGCAGTCCGTGGGGCATGCTGCCGCAGGTCCAATTGTAATTGCAATGATAGGAGATCTGTATAGTGGAGTTCAAGAAACAACGGCACAAGGAATTCGGACTGCAGGTATAAATGTGGGGATTATAGGAGTGCCCATATTAAGTGGGATATTATTTGTGTATTCATGGAAATACCCATTTTTGCTTTATTTAATTGCAATTCCAGTAGCCATGTGGGCGTGGCATGTTATTCCACAATCGACGCAATCGGCGAGTTCGTCCATGAAAGAGTACGTGAATGAATTGGTTTTATTTGTTAGCAAACCGAGAATGGCATGTTTGGTTACGACGTTTGTGATTAGGTTTTTATTACTATTTGGATTCCTCACCTACATTTCGGTTTTGGCAATAGGAGGAGCGGGACTTGATGTCAAAGCTGCAGGGTTGTTGGTAGCCATAAAAGGAATTGTATCGTTCACAAGTTCCACACAAGTCGGGAGATTGTCTAATAAATTTTCTACCATAGACATAATAATAGGGGGATTTATCATAGGAAGTTCGGGTATCATAATTATGGGAGTCCACCCCACACCGATAATAATTGCAATGGGTGCGGTGCTATTTGGGTTCGGGGATGGAGTAGTAAGCCCTGGGCAAAAAAGTTTAGTGAATCAACTAGCTCCAGAAGGTATGAGAGGGGGGGCAGTTTCGGTTGCGACGACATTCCAAAATTTAGGCAAAGTGATAGGTCCTGGGATGATTGCGCTTATGCTCATTGTATCTAACGTCTCAATGGCATTCACAATTGTAGGGTTTACAGGTTTGTTAGCAGGGGTTGGGCTTATGATAGGTGTTAAAAGATTGCAATAACGATCATATTTACAAAAAAACATCAAGACAGCATGTCCAAATATATTTACTGATCAGACTCCAACTCTCTTATAGATCATATCATGGGAGAATACCACGTTGCTTCTTCGGTCGAGGAGGCCCTAGAGAAATTATCGCGTTGCGAGGGGCGGGCAGAAATCGTGGCAGGGGGACAAACAATGATGTTATTGATACGCCAGGGGTTGGTGGATCCAGATTTGCTGGTTGATATTAGCAAGATAACAGAAATAAGAGGAATAGAAGACGTAGGAGAATATATTGAAATTGGGTCTGCTACAACATATGCTGAAATAAAGGAGAGTCCATTAATTGAGAAAGAGTTTGGATTTTATACAATGGCAACTTCCGAGATTTCGGGGCCCCAGGTAAGGAACCAAGGTACAATTGGAGGGGGACTAGTCTATGGAGATCCTGCATTGGATACACCTCCTGTTTTACTAACTTTGGACGCGGAACTAGAGATACAAAATGCACAAGGGAGTAGAAGAATTCTCTTAGAAGATTTTTTTGTAGATTACTATGAGACAGCAATAGAAGAGGGAGAGATTTTAACTAAAATTATAATTCCAAAATTGCCCAAACATTCTGGGGGAAAATACAGAGCAATGACTCCAAGGCAGGGAGACTATGCCATAGCCGGCGTTTGTGTGAGATTGACGCTAGATGAAAATGGAATTTGTATTGTTGCAAGGGTGGGATTGACAAATGGAGGAGATACACCTATGCGTTCGAAGGGAGCAGAAAAAGTATTAGAAGGCACTAAAATTGAAGAAGAAACAATAGAAAATGCTGTAGAGATTTTGGGGAAAAATCTAGATTTGATCGGAGATATTCAAACTCCCAAATCATATAAAGAGATAGTTTTTAAAAGAATTGCCAGACAGACAATCAAAGATGTAAAATTAGAATTGATGAGTGATGCATAATGGAAGGGATAAGATTAGAAATAAATGGAAAGGGGCATGTAGTTGATGTCTCTCCGTATAAACCCCTTAGAGACGTCCTAAGATATGACATAGGATTGACAGGTACAAAAGAGAGTTGTGACTCGGGTGTGTGTGGTGTTTGTACAGTTTTGCTAGGAGATAAAGCTGTCAAATCATGCCTCATACCAGTGGGGAAAATGGTTGGAGAAAAAATTACAACTATAGAAGGTTTGGCAGAAGAGGGCGAGTTTTCTGTGTTACAACAATCTTTTATAGATTGTTTTGCGTCTCAGTGCGGCTACTGCATCCCGGGGTTCATAATGGCTGCAACATCGCTGCTGATAGAAAACCCAGATCCAACAATTCAAGAAATAAGAGAGGGACTAAGTGGGAACTTATGCAGATGTACAGGATATGTTAAAATAATAGATGCAGTTAGACACGCTGCGGGGAAGGAAGCGTGAAGGAATGAGTCAAAGTAGTCAAGGAGAAATTAGACTAGACAGACATAATGAAAATCGCTATGTTGGCGAATCCATTGCGAGAGTAGATGCACCTGATAAAGTTACAGGCAAAGCGATATACGCGATGGATATCAATCCAAATCGTTTGCTACATGCAAAATTATTGACTAGCCCAGTTGCTCATGCCCGATTGATTAAAGTTGATTTAGAAGAAGCAGAGAAAGTTGAGGGGGTGGAAGTAATAATAACTTATAAAGATGTACCCGAGACGCGCAGAGGGCAGTTTATTTTAGATCAGCCCATACTGGCAACAGAGAAGCTCAGATATATAGGAGAACCTATAGCAGCAGTTGCTGCAGAAACACCAGAAATAGCAGAAGAGGCGGTGAATCTAATCAAACTTCAATATGAAGAACTTCCAGCTGTATTTGACTTAGAAGAGGCATTTTCTGAAAATCCTCGCGCCACAGTTCATGAAAACGTTCGGGGTTATCAATTTGCAAAACAAGGAGATCCTAGATTTGAAAAGAGAGATCATGTGGATGACAAGTATGTAAATCGTCCGAATTTGATGTATATGGATTCATTAGAAGTAGGTGATGTGGAGTTGGCTTTTGAAGATGCAGATTGTGTTGTGGAAGGGAGATATGAAGTTAAATCGCTTCAACATTGTTCTATGGAACCTCATGTTGCAGTGGGACGGCGGGTGGGAAGTACGATAAAAATTTGGACATCTCAACAAGTGCCACATAATATTGAAACTGAACTTTGCATGGCATATCCAGAATTGATGCCAGGAAATATAGAGATAAAATCCCCATATGTAGGAGGGGGTTTTGGTGGGAAAATCACTCCATTCATAGAATCTATTTTGGTTGGAATTCTGCATAAAACAGATCGTCCAGTAAGACTCCAACTAACACGAGCAGAAGAGTACATGGTAGGAGTGAGCAGACCCCAAGTGATAGTTAGAGTAAAGGATGGAGTCACAAAGGAGGGTAAAAT
>JAPYRM010000055.1 GCA_029941175.1 Halobacteriales archaeon | reverse complement strand
ATATACAACCGTATCTGTCACTTGTGGAATTAACCCCAATTCCAATCTCCCAACCAATCGTTGCAATGCATCAACAGCCCTCGTAGCATGCACGACGCCTATCATTCCGACCCCCGAAAGCCTCAGATCTCCAAATACTATGAAATCCTCCGTTTTTCTAATTTCATCATAAATAACATAATCTGGCCTGACTAATAACAATGCATCGGCAGTTTTCGCCATGTCTCCTGACAAAGCCGTATATTGTGTAATATGCGGTCCAACTTGTAAATCCCGTGGACGCTCCATGGTTTTAACACAAAAACCATTATCTGAAAGAAACTCTGCCACAGCTTGGGCAAAAGTAGTTTTTCCCATCCCAGGTGCGCCTGCTATGAGTATACCTCGCTGTCGAGTCAACAGTCGTTCTGTCAGCTCTTCTATTCCCTCATAATCTTCCATCTCAGTTTTAACTGTTGGTCTTATCGCAGTTATCTCCCACCCGTCTGAAAAAGGTGGCTGTGCAATTGTTATCCTATAGTTTCTTAGTTGGATAATTTTCATATCCCTCTCATCAAATTCAAAAAATCCCCTATCCGATCTTCTCCCTTTTTCTTCTATTGCTCTAGCCCATTCCTTCACTTGACGCTCTGTCAAATTTTCCTCCTCCACTTGTTCGAATTTCAATTCTGTTATATGTCCTCGTTTTGCCATCGGCGGGGCACCTGCTTTTAAATGAACACTTATTGTATCTTCTGTAAAAAATTTCTCTATCGGCAATGCCTCTTCATCGATCCTTGGAGCTCTATATTGTACTTCAATTTTTTTTGCCCTAGCAACACTCGCTTGAACATGATCGCAGGTAACTAAAATTGCATTCAAATCTTCAGCACAATCTCGAATTATTCCATCATTAGTCCATTTTTTTCTCCTCCCCTCATTTTTCAACTCACTATCTTCTCTGAGATATTCTAGTTTAATTTTTTCAGCTTTATCCAATTCCACTAGCTTCTCCAATTCTCCAATTCC
Source organism: Halobacteriales archaeon (assembly GCA_029941175.1). Lineage (GTDB taxonomy): Archaea > Halobacteriota > Halobacteria > Halobacteriales > Hikarchaeaceae > Hikarchaeum. The sequence continues at coordinate 5,032 of JAPYRM010000055.1, read as the reverse complement.
CTCTAACCCCGTGGCGATTCCCTTCCCTGCTTGGGCTTCTAGTTCATCAACCACAACTTTCGGAATGTATACTTCATATTTCTGATCTAGAGATGCGGCAATTTCTTCGGACAGATATCCTTCAATTAAAACACTAGTGTCTGGAACTATTCTCATCATATTTGTATGCAGCACCCATACCCTGATAAGTACAATCTTTGGAACTAAGATGCCGATTCAAAAATGGAAATGTCTGTCTATCTACTACTACTCTTTGCAAATGATAATATAATCAATACAATCTATCTTCTATATATGGATATTTTACTCACAAATGATGATGGGATCAAAGGACATGGCATCTGGGCATTGTACCATTCTCTCAGTAAATTCGCAAATGTCACTATCGTTGCACCCAAGTCTAATATGAGCGGAATTGGGAGGGTGACCTCGTACGATCAAGATATCCAAATAGAACCCATCGAGGAAGGATATGTTCTTGCTGGAACTCCTGCCGACTGTGTTATCATCGGACTCAAAGCGCTTGGACTTCAACCCGATATAGTGATATCTGGCTGCAATCGTGGAGCAAATGTTGGTTATTACTCTTTAGGAAGATCCGGGACAATCAGCGCTGCTATCGAAGCCACTTTTTTAGGCTTTCAGTCTATCTCTTCTTCTCTTTTTATTCCTCTAGGTGAATACCCTTATACTCCCTCTCCCGATGAGTATATTCACGCAGCAAATGCGACCGCATATATAGCACGGAATGTAGTTGAATCAAAACTCTTAAAAGAATCGGAATATCTAAATGTTAATTCCCCGATGACTACCAATACTTCTCCAAATATGATTTTGACCACTCCCTCTGTTTTATGTGAAATGGATGCCCATCTCCTCGACGAACACTCTGCAAAAGTAAACGATGAGGTATGGGCCAAAATGCGAGATTCGAAGATCAGCGATCTCCCTGGAACCGACCGCCAAACTGTAATTGATGGGGACATCAGTATATCTCATTTGTCTTCAACTGAAAAATCTGTAAGCAGTATGGCTCTGTCGAACATCCTTTCTTCTTACTAACCTCCCTATGACTTCCGACGTTGTTTGCTTTTGTTCAATTCAATTAACATATGAAAAATTCTCTCAACGCCTTCTTTATCCACCCCAAATAATTCTGAGTTCTTAGATACCCTCTGCATCACTTTTTTTTCTTGATCTTTATCTGTGATTGGAAGTCCTTCCTTTTCTTTTATCTCCGCAATTAAAACTGCTATATCCGTTCTCTCTGCAATCAACTCTATAATTCTTTCATCAATCTCTTCAATTTTGGATCGCATTTCATCCAAACTCATATTATCGAAGCACCCCCCGTTTGCGTTTTAGTAAGTATTATCTCCCCCTTTCTTACTTCCCATATCTTTTCTAACTCTTTTAGAACCTCCTCACTACCAACTGCAGTCATACTAGGTCCTGTCCCTGATAGTGAAACGCCATTTACTATTGGAAGTGCTTCTAGAATGGGATCCACCGAATATTCTAGGGCAGCACAAAATGCAAGTCCATTCACGGTCATTGCCTCTAAATATCTGCCGTCTTTTACCATCTCTACTATTATATCTGCCACTCCACTTACAAACGAACATCGATCCACATCGGCTTCTGCACTGTATGATTTTTCTTCTGGTGTCCATATCAAAACATTCCAATCTATACTTTTTTCATGTTTTAGTAATTCATCTTCATTATTGTTTGTTAGAGTCAACCCGCCTATCATGGATGCACTCGAGTCATCAAACGCACCTGTTATTGTAACTCCCACTTCCCGTGCTGCCTGAACGCCAATTAATGCTGCATCAAGCCTAGTAATTTCTTCGTTTTTTCCAACCCCTACTGACAATGCACTCAGACTAGCTAACACGGTAGCATTGGCAGCAGCACTAGAACTTTTCAAGCCGGAGGCAATTGGTATCTCACTCTTCGTAAGAACGTTTCCCCCTTCTCCATCTCCAAACCTATCTACTACAATCTCAACACACCTTTCAATAAGCGCAGTATCTGCATTTGGGGCACCTTCTATTTTTCCCACTACTTCTTCTGTATCTTGTAGTACTACTTCTGCTGTAGTGTAGATGTCAATAGCAAATGCAGATCCATACCCGTTTGCCAATGCATTTAGTATAGTCCCTGCACCAGGGGCTCTAGCACAACCTTTCATTTGCCCAACAATACGTCCCATTACGTATTTACCCTGACGATACTCGAGATGGACACTTTTATTCGCCCTGGAGGTCGACAAAAGTAAATGGAATCTGACAACAGTCCCTCTACTATCCCGAAAATTGATTCTACCCTTTTATCCATTTTATTGGTATCTTCTATTGGTGTACTTGGGGGGCAGTTAGTATCTCCGGCACTCCCAATTCTTATGCGATCTCTAGCAATCCCTGAACAACAAATTGGGCTAGTTATGTCTGTATTTTTCTTTTCAGCTTTAGTTTCAATTCCTCTTGTAGGGGTTCTAGCAGATGTGTATGGGCGCAGAAAACTCACATTAATCGGCTTAATCATCTTTGGAATTTCTGGAACGCTAATAGCTTTTGTAGACTCCTTTTCGTCCCTACTTATTTTAAGGGCATTTCAGGGCGTTGGGTTTGCTAGCCTAAGTCCCCTTGCAATAACCATTCTCGGAGATTTATATAAAGGCCCTATGGGGTCAACCGCTCAAGGACTTCGAGGTTCATTTCATGGTATAGCTGTCCTTTCTATCCCCCCTATTGCCGGACTTTTAGCTGACATATCTTGGAACTACCCCTTCCTCTTATATTCTCTTTCCTTTCCTGCAGCAATATTGGTATTTTTTGCTCTCCCTGAAACTTACGCCCCAACTGCCAATCCTGCCCTACTTTCAACTTTCAAAAATTATTGGTCTTCTATCCGTCATGAACTCTTTGAACCCGGGTTCCGGATTCTTTTCGGATGGCATCTAGTTGGTTCTTTATTAAAATCAACTGTAATCACTTTTCTTCCCATATTCATAGTTTTTTCACTAGGCCATAGTGCATTTATTGCAGGAGCAGTTCTATCTTTTAGAGGTTTCGTTCGTATTTTTAGTTCTCCTTTATCTGGTTTCTTAGTTTCTTATGTTTCTAAACTAACTGCAGTCAAACTCACATTAGCCATTGCTGCCATTTCCATCGCATTAATCCCATTTTCTCCTTCCATCCTTTTTGTTTTCCTCTTAGTCGGAGTTTTTGGTATTGGGGATTCTCTCTTCATCCCAATCCTCAACGACGCCGTTGCATCTTCTACCACTTCTGAACATAGGGGGGGTATAGTCGGAGCTATGAATACCAGTAAACCGCTAGGAAAAGTAATTGGACCTATACTGTTTGGTTTCATTCTTGCTTACTACGGATTCACAATTTTGTTTGTCAGCGCCGCTCTCATCTGTCTACTATATGTGTGCATGTCCCACTTACTCTATAGGCCATCTCACTCTCTATGATTTCTTCGAAATAAATAGAATCACTCTAATATACTTGTCACTCTACTTAACTCATAGCGCATGACAGTTTACGATGTCATTGTCATTGGAGGTGGCCCGGGGGGCCTTTCATCCGCCATGTACACGGTCCGCTTAGGACTCCAAACTGCCATTATCAATCGTGGAGGTGGACGGGCTGCTATGATGCGCAACACTCACAATGTTATTGGCGTCCTAGAATCCGTATCTGGAAATGAATATATCGCCACTTCTATAGAACAGCTACAGAATTATGGTGTTACTTATCTCAAAGAATTTGTCACTAGTATAACTCCCATTTCCACAACAGAACCCATTTCTTTTCAAGTCCAAACCGAATCTACAAACTACACCACACGCAGAATTGTTCTCGCGACAGGATTCAAAGACGTTCCTCCAAAACCCCCTCTCCCTAGAATTGGTAGGGGTCTACATTACTGTCTACACTGCGACGCACATATGTTCAAAAACCGATCCACATATGTCATGGGACACGGACCAAGTGCTGCACATGTTGCCATGACTTTATTAAATTTCACTGACGAAGTAGATCTACTGCTCCGAGGAGAACGTCCTACTTGGAACGATAATGTAGGCCGGCAATTACAGTCCCATCCTATTGATATCATCGAAGAAAATATTCTCTCTGTAGAGAATAACTCCGACGGTTGGCTCGAAGCATTTATTTTTGAAGATGGAATTCGTCGAGAGTACCACGGTGGATTTGCGATGTACGGTTCTGAATACAACAATGCTTTGGCTCTCGAACTTGGTTGTGCACTTGATAATAAAGGACAAGTTAAAGTCAACAAAAATGGGCTCACTTCTGTCTCCGGGGTCTATGCAGTCGGGGACCTTACTCCTGGGCACAAACAGATCCCAGTTGCTATTGGAGAAGGGGCCAATACTGGAATTGCTATTTATCTCGAATTACGCGAATTTCCAAAAAAATTTACACCATCTTGAAAAGTACTTATCTTATTTAAATTCTGGAATTACTTCTTCTCCAATAGTTCTAATACAATATTCTATATCCGAAAATCTTTGGCGTAGATCGAACACCATGTGATCGACTCCTATCTCATGATCTACATACTTGGATATCTCTTGTACAATCTCCTCTGAAGTCCCTGCCATCACTAGTCCTTCTAAATCTTCTACAGTTTCAAAAGATCCTTTCTCTGGACGCTTCCAATATTTTCTTTTATTTGCAAGTTTCAATAAATTTTCTATATCTGCCATTTCGATAGCAGTTTTCCTATCTTTGGCAGGACTTACATCAGGTATTACGCCCAATGTTGGCATTTTTCTTCCCATCTCCTCCGCTTTCTTCTGCATAGATTTCACTGCGACATCCCATGTCTTCAGATTTATTCTACCTGGCAACCACCCATCGCAATATTCTACGGCCCGGTTAGGCGACGCAGGGGTGGACCCACCTGACCAAATTGGAATGGGATTTTTTGGTCTTGGGTATATTTCAGCATATTCAATATCAAAAATTTCTCCCTTATACTCTGTACTACG
>JAPYRM010000054.1 GCA_029941175.1 Halobacteriales archaeon | reverse complement strand
GAATTAGGGAAATAAAAGACATGTTAGAAAATCTATGAAGTCGCTGATGTTTGTTTCGAAGTGCTTAAAAGGGTCGACAGCTGCATGAGGAGTACAGATTCGCCGGGATGCGGAACCGGCGGGGCGCCTGTATAACTCAGGTTGATGCGGGATGTGGCTTTCACGGCTGAACCGTTAAGAATCCGCGAGGTTAGCAAATGGCAAGAAGCTTTTACACATATATTAGAGAAACGTGGAAAAATCCTAAAGAAGGCAAGCTGAAAGAACTTCAATGGAAACGATTACAAGAATGGAGAAAACAAGGATCTATTGTTCGGTTGAATAGACCGACTCGTCTCGACAGGGCGAGATCTTTGGGTTACAAAGCGAAGCAGGGAATTGTGGTAGTGAGAGTTAGTGTTAGAAAATCCTCAGCACGTATACAGAGACACAAAGCAGGTCGTCGGTCGAAAAGACAGGGTGTTCACCGATTAACACGGGCGAAAAGTAGGCAGAGAATAGCCGAAGAGCGTGTGGATAGAAAATATCCCAATTTGCGTGTTTTGAACTCATACATGGTGGGTGTGGATGGGTCTAGAAAATGGTTTGAAGTTATTCTTGTAGACCCGAATCATGCGGCGATTCAAAATGATAAAGATCTAAATTGGATCTGCGCCGACGGGCATAGAGGAAGAGCTCATCGGGGCCTTACTAGTGCAGGGAAGCGGGGGAGAGGATTGCAAAAAAGAGGTAAAGGGTCGGAACACACTAGACCGAGTAGATCTGCGAATAGAAAAAAATAGATTTTTAGAGCCTAATACGGGTGATTTATTTGTTCGGGGAATCTCACTGTGTGCAGAAGATGCCAATTGATCCTAATTTTGATCAGAATAGAGAAGTATCAGGAGAAGAAAATGGAGTTAAGATCTGGGGCCCAGTTAATAAACCAGATCAACTGGGAATTCATGGAACGCATGTGGCTGTGGATTTCGATATATGTATAGCAGATGGTGCTTGTTTGGAGGACTGTCCCGTTGATGTTTTTGAGTGGGTAGATGCACCGGGGAACTCAGAAAGTGAGATTAAAGCCAGTCCGATGAACGAGGCACAATGTATTGATTGTATGTTATGTGTAGATGTATGTCCTGTGGACGCTATTGACGTGGACCCGGGTAGAGCTGGAAGAATATAAACTGCAAACCAAATACGTCTGAATTTTCTGAAGCAAAATCGAAGGTATCATATACTATTGAGGCGGGAAGAATTAGTTACATTTACACTCTATGGAAGCAGATACAAGAGTGATGGATAACAACAGTTCTGACATCGATATTGTTGTATTAACAAAGGGCGTGCCAGACTTCCGAGAAGGAAAAGTTTCGTTTGATGAACATGGGCATTTAGAAAGGGGGAAAACTCCGACGGTCATGAATCCTAATGATCGTTTTGCGCTAAAGGCTGCTTTGCAAACAAAAGTTCGTAGTGGTGGGAAAATTACAGTGATGAGCATGGGGCCCCCAGGATATAAAGAAATATTACAAGAGGCCATGAACATTTATGCTGATGATCTATATTTGCTATCAGATCGAGAGATGGCGGCCGCAGATACATGGGCCACTTCAATAACTATTTGCACAGCGATCGAAAAGCTTGATCCAAAACCGGACATAATTTTTGCAGGATTTAAAACTGCAGATGGGGAGACAGGGCATACAGGTCCCCAGACTAGTTGGGCACTTCAATGGCCAATAATCACACATGTGGTTAGCATAGATGTTAATTTGGATGAGAAAAAAATAACGGCGAAGCGGCTAGTGCAAGGAGACATTAAAGAAGTGGAAACTGTAGAAGTCGAATTGCCTTGTTTTGTCATACCAGATCCAGAATTTGAAGCCGAATATCCAAAAGCATCTCACAGACTCAGATTGCAGAATTTAACTGAAGAGACACGAGAGAGGGCCATATCTTACGAAGAAACATTGACCATGTGGGATCATAAGGAACTAAATTTGGATCCAGATTATATTGGACTAGATGGGTCTCCAACAATTGTAGGGAGAGTAGATCCAATTCCAAAAGCACCTGCAGAAAGAGAGGCCACAATTATTAATTTTAAAAGTAAAAAAGAAATGGAAGAGGTACTAGGAGTAATGGCTCCATTTGCAGGGGAAGACTGAGATGGCAGTTGATCCAGAGAAATTCACAGTTGGTAAATTGGTAGAAGAGATTTCAGGTGTGGAGGATGTAGAAAAATTAAAAGAGATTTTAGTGGCAGAAGAAAAAGGCAAAAATCGCAAAGGAGCGATAAAAGCAATTCGGGGGCGAATTGAATTGATCGGGAGAGAAAAAGGAGCAGAATTAGGGGGATTTGATCCGAATGCGCACAGTATTCCAGAAATAGGTGCTGCGATTAAAGAAATAGAAAATGTAGCGACATTAAAAACGATTCTTGATTTAGAAAAGACCGGAGAAAATAGAGCAAATGCGGTGATTTTGATTGGGAGCAGAATAAAAAAATTCTCGGAGACATCTAAAGAAGAAAAACTAGATCCTCGAGAGTTATCAATTGCAGGAATGGCAAATGCAATACGGAGGATTGAAGATGCAGATGAATTGAGAGCGTTACTTGCTCAAGAAGGGTTAGGTGAGAATAGAGTCTCAGTTAAAAAACAAATCCAAAATAAGATAGAATCAATAGAGGGGATTACAATAGATGAGCCGGTAGAATATGTCCCGCCGGAAGAAAAATATCCATACCTAAGTCATCCAACTTCTGATAAAAAACACGTTCGGTCTTTAAAAGAAGGAAAATACGAAGATATGTGGGTGTATTGTGAAACGCAACAGGGAGAGCTAATTGATGTGTCTAAAGAGATGCTAGGAAAAGCACGAGAATTGATGGATCAGTATAATGGAGATTATAAGACTAAAGAGAAAGTTGTGGCTGTTTTAATTGGAGAAGACATTGCACGATTGGCAGAAGAATGTATTGCACATGGGGCAGATATTGTGATATATGCAGAAGACAAACGATTGAATCGGTTCCTTCACACCCCCTATACAAAAATTTTCTGTGACATGTCTCGCTCCAGACCCGCGTGGAAAAAGTATGATGAGCCAAGATATGTAATTTTCCCTGCAACGAATAATGGAAGAGACCTCTCCGCTCAAGTGCAGGCAGAGCTAGATTCGGGATTGGCTTCAGATTGTTCAGGATTGTATATAGAAGATATAGTAATCTCAAATCCGGTTAAGACGGGAAGACCAGGAACAAAGAAGAAATTTGAACGTGTACTGCACATGAAAAGACCTGATTTTTCTGGGTTTGAATATTCGACCATTCTCTGTTTAGATAATCCGCATAGAGAGTTTCATCCTCAAGGTGCATCAGTTATTCCAGGGAGTTTCCCCATCAAAGAACCAGATTCTAGCAGAGAGGGAAAAATAGTTCTCCACGAGATGGTGATTGATGAAAAATGGTTGGATATTTCCATCCTAGGTAGTGAAAACGTGGAAACTGGAATAGACTTGTCAGAGTACGAAGTGGTTGTATGTATGGGCAGAGGAATTGGGAAAAATCCCACAGGTGGAATTGATCTAGGACTGGAACTTGTAAGTATGTTTGATAATGCAGCCTTGGGGATTACGAGAGGGATAGTAACATCGTCGTATACGTTTGAGGGAAGGGTAGAACAATACGCTAAAGAAGAAAGACAGATAGGAGAAACCGGTCAAGTAATAAAACCAAAATTGTACATTGGGGCAGGAGTTTCGGGAGCCATACAGCACAAAATAGGTATGGGAGAATCCGAGATTGTAATTGCGATAAATGAAGATGAAAATGCCAGTATCCGAGATTTTGCAGATTATTTCATAAATGGGGATTTATTTGAAGTGATTCCTAAAATGATAGAGGCGTTGAGTGTTGGGAAGGGAAGTTTAGAGAAGTACATAAAAGGAGGGAAAAATAATGCATGAGTATGAACACTATGAAGCGATAGTAGTAGGAGCAGGGCCAGGTGGTGCTGCTGCTGCTGCGGTATTGGCACAAAATGATATTGAAACGATTGTATTGGAGAGAGGAGTAGAGCCAGGATCGAAAAACGTATCTGGCGGATTAATATATGCGGAAGAATCCTCACCATATACTATGGACGATCTCTTTCCAGAATTTAGAAAATTTGCTACGGAGAGACCAATAACTGAATATAAGTTGCACAATATATCTGGAAAAAAAACAGCTACATTTGATCTCAAAGGACTTCATGAATCTGATACGGAGTGGTGTGACTCGGTTCTTAGGCGAAAAATGGACTCTTGGCTTGCAAAAGAAGTTCAGGGTATGACTCAAGAAACGGGAGGTGGCCTGCTAAATGGGATACGCGTTAATGGGGTGTTGAGGGATGAGAACGGTAAAATTGAGGGAGTAACATGTGACGAAATAGACCCAATCACAGCGGACGTCGTCATTGCAGCTGATGGAGTGACATCAGAGTTGGCCCGTTCGTCTGGATTAATGAATTGGGAGCGTCCAGAAGAATGGTTTCAGGGTGTAAAGGTTGTTGTCGATTTGCCAAAAGTAGATAATATATTTGGCTTAGAGCCAGACACAGGGATTGCTCACTTGTTTTCAGGAGATCTTTTCGATGGGGTTCGCGGGGGAGGGTTCTTGTATACTAATCGAGAATCATTGTCGATTGGGACTGTGTTCCATCTAGACAGTATTATGGAGAAAGAAGCTGAAACTCAAGAATTGTTGAATAAGTTGATAACCCACCCCCTATTGGGACAGTGGATAGACGAAGAGTATTGTGAACTAGAATATTCAGCGAAGCTAGTTCCAGATTCGAAAAAGGCCGCAAATCCAACTCCACATCTAGACCGACTCTTACTCGTAGGGGATGCAGGAGGACAAATGCAAGCTCAAGGTCCGATAATAAAAGGTATGAATCATGCAGTTACAGCGGGTGCACTCGCTTCTGAAGCATTTGTAGAGATGCGAGAGAGAGGATCAATTGACAAAACGGGAGAAAGATATGAGTTGAAACTTCGTCAAACAGGAGTTATGAATAAACTTCGGCCCCCGATGTATAGCGTGGTTAAGGCAATTGGGGAGAACAAAGTTGCCACTGCAATTGTAGATGGATTAATTACTTCTCCAATTGGCAGAGGGGCTATTCGGGTGATAGGAAATAAGATGGAAAAATTGTACAACATACCTATCTTGTCAATGGCAATACCAGATACATCAACCCCATATGTTACGCTTCCAACAGTAATTGGAGAAGAACTAGGCACAGTTATTAAGAGTAAAAATTCAGTGAAACCTCCAGGGTTGGCGGAGAGGATTAGCAAACTATCATATGATACAGACATAGGAAAGCCACACATCAAGCTCATAGATAACTCGTATGCAGATAGTGGTGGTGCGGTGACTGCATGTCCAGTGAGTGCTGTTGGCTTTGGGGGCGGTTGCTACCGAGTAGAAGAAGTAGAAATTGATGGAAAAATTGAATTTCGAGTTAGTTTAGATACGCAGCCTTGTATTGAATGTGGCACATGTGCAGTCGTGGCTAAAACCGAATGGAACAATCCAAGAGGAAACAAAGGTGTCGAGTTCAGACACGGATGAAAAATTAAAGAAAGTTTCTGAAAGAATTGAAACCCTTAGTGGGACGCTTCGGGATGAAATCAAAGTGACTCGGGAGAAAAATAAGGAAGGAATTAGACAAAAAAGTACTGCAATAGAATGCCTTACGAAAGGTTTTGGTCCTTCTGTTGCGATATATATAGAAGCTAGATTGAAAGGAAATTTGATTCCAATAACACCTGAACAATTTCAAAAACTTGAAACAATTATGAATGGGTGGTTAGAGTTATATACAGAATATTTAGGTGAGAAAATTGAAGCTAATTTTAGTATAAGAGAGGCCGCTGTTTTGTTTCTCGAAACGCATGATATCCAGGATGTTGCAGAAATTCTAACGAGAGTGCCGAAAGTGGAAAAATAGTAATTTGTATTAAGAAATAGAAGAAGGAGATAGATAGCTTTCCCACAAATCTAGAGTAATGGAATCGTTATCAGGG
>JAPYRM010000053.1 GCA_029941175.1 Halobacteriales archaeon | reverse complement strand
GTCCTATGGCAGAAGGGCCTATCGCGGCGAGGGAATAACCGAAAAAAAGAACAATTGAAGTGAGCTTTTCTGCGGTTTTCTCATCTGAAGAATAATCAATTGGTAACGTCATGGATAGAGGAAAAATTCCACCTAGACCAATTCCGAGTAGACTGACCCACAAAAAAGGTTCCAAAAGGGGAAACATTGTAATGGCAAATAAGCCAATGGCACTTAGAACCAAACTGAAGAAAATCCAAGGTCTACGGTCGGTGTTTAAATCTGCTAGAACGGAGATACTGGCAGCTCCAATTAGTTGGGTTAATAGAAACACGGTGAGCAATAGGCCTGCATCATTTGCAGACCAACCTAGGGAGATATATAGAGGGGATATCCAAGACAATACTGAGTAGAATAAGAGAGTCACAAGAGCGAGGAATAAAGAGATCGTCCAGACCCAAGGGTGGGACCAAGTTGCTTTTGGAAAAACAGAAGAAATGGACACCTGAGTGGGGGTTTCAGAACGTTTCTGTAATGTGAGAGGAAACCAAACTACTAGGGCAATGATTGCAAAAATAGACCAAAATGCAAGTGAAAACGTCCAATCTCCGAAGAAGGAAAATAAGGGGACAGAAAAACCAGCAGCAACTGCCGCCCCTAGGGTTAAAGAAGTTGCATAGATTCCAGTGATACTTACTGCACGATTGGGAAAATGAGCTTTTACAAAAGAGGGAAGTAGTGTTTGGGCAGTCGCAATTCCCATACCAAGGACTATGGTCGTTCCGAGAAGGAAGAATAAATTAGAACCCCAGAGTCGAGAAAAGGTTGCAATACCGATTAAAAAAACAGCATATAAGATTGCCTTTTCCCGTCCAAAGAATCGAGAGAATGGGACGGCTAAAAGAGCAAAAATTCCCATTGAAAGAGTGGGAATAGTAGTCAAAAGACTAGCAACGAAGTAGCTCAGATTTAGATCGGTTTTGATCAACTCTAGTAGAGGTGGAACTGAAGAGATAGCAGGTCGAAAGTTAAAAGAGACAAGTATCATACCTAAAATTAAAAGAAACCGTTTTGAGAGAGAAAGAGAAGTCATTTGTTGAAAATAATTATTCGAGGGGGAAGGATATACTGATTGCGAGATTATATTTGGGATTCGAAGGGAAAGCTGCTTGAAAATGGGAAGGCCCATATTATAGGGAGGAGAACTAGTCTAGTAAGCGCCGATGGTCTAGTGGTATGACTAGGGCCTTCCAAGCCCTAAGCCCGGGTTCAATTCCCGGTCGACGCAGTCCCTTTTAAGGTTCAATTTGAAGTCGGGTGAAAATCGTCTGGATAAATTAATTTTCGTGGAGTAGATCGTTAATTGCATTCATACATAGCAGATGTTCTTCTTGCACTTTCTTAAGTTGTTTTAGCACGGCGTTGTCGTATGTTTTTGCCTTCTTGGCGTGGTTAACAGCCTTGGTGAACTGGTGTTCTGTTCCATACTCTTCCCTAACCCTTGCGAGAACGCGCAGAGTTTGACGGGGGTTATCTCTGACCGAATAGATATAATCAAGTAGTTCTTGTTCGTTTTCCTGAAACCACTTTTCGCGGGATTCTACAGTAGTAAGGTCGGGTATATTAAACACAACTAAAGATATGGACAATCGGACTTGAATTAATCGTTAGCAGTTGGTGCGTGTGGAAATATTTCTCTTGCTTTAATCATTTTGGGGAGGGTATTGAAAACACAATAAGGGTTGGAAGGATTTTTTGAAAAGTAATCGTGGTGATACCCCTCAGCTTCGTAGAAAATAGATAGTTCGGCTATTTCGGTTACAATTGGTTTGTCGTATGCATTTTGTTCAGTTAATAAGTTTACATAAGATTCTGCTGCTGATTTTTGATCAGAGTTGTGATAGAAAATTGCAGATCGGTATTGAGATCCGACGTCGGGTCCCTGTTGATTTAGTTGAGTTGGGTCATGTATGGCAAAGAAAATTTCAAGGAGATTTTCATAGGAAAGTGAGTGGGGATCGTAAGAAAGCTGTACAGCTTCTGCGTGACCAGTTTTTCCAGAACAGACTTCATCATAGGTGGGGTTTGTGGCCTCTCCGCCACAATATCCGGGTTTGATCGATCCAACTGCTTGAAATTGAGAAAGTGCAGCCTCGATACACCAGAAACATCCACCAGCAAAAGTAGCATGCAGAAATTCTTCAGGCATGGTTGGTAGATCGTGGTGGGAAGATATGTACTAAATGGTTTGGAAAAAATGAATGGGGATGCGTACAAGTTCTTAAGGAATCAATACCACCAAACATATACGGAATAAAAATAAGTTGCGGTGAAATTCGGGTTTGGATTTATCAAGATAGGACCAGAAAATATGGGCCAGCTCGGATTTGAACCGAGGACGAACCGGTTATGAGCCGGGCTCTCTAACCAGGCTGAGATACAGGCCCGATAGCTATCAAAAGGCGACTGATTATTATAATAGCTTCGAACTAGGTGGAGGTTTGAAAAAATAGTACACTTGAGAGAACTAGGGAGGGTGTGAATGGCCCTCGTGCGAATGTGAATGACCCCCGATAACAAACTCAGAAGCGTCTCGAATGCCCTCTGCAAATTCAAGGGTCCTCTTGTCAAGTTCTGATATTTTCATATGGTTTTGGTTCGATAAGATCTGCTCTAGTATTTCAATCCAAAGTGAATAATACACCCAATCGGTTTCTTCCTGCAGACGGGAAGGGTCGGTTTTTTCTATCTTTTGGATCAACAATTCTTGAAAGTCGTTCCAAGGAAAAAGATTGTGCTCATGTAACGTCACCACCATGCCGAAAATACTAGCCTGCCAGGGTTCGGAAAAGAGAGGACTTCCATCGGGTGTTTGGGGAAATCCTCCCAGATTGGAAAGCTTACTGAGAATTTCTTCTGCGTGTTTCTGAATATTTGTAGGAGTGGAAGGTGGCATAAAAGTTTGTCCCATTAATTTACCGCGATTTGAGAAACACCAATCATGGAATCTCGAGTGACGATATCAGCAAGTTCCGACTCGGTTAAAGATTCAGTCCCAGGTGGCCGTTGAGGGAGCACCATATATCGTAGGTCAGCACTAGAATCATGGACTTTAACTTCTATGTCCTCATCAAGATCTAGTCCGAATTCGTGGAGTACAGATCTTGGTTCAAGAACTGCTCGTGCACGGTATTCCGGGGATTTATACCAAGTGGGTGGCAGTCCTAACACAGACCAAGGGTAGCAGGAGCAAAGAGTACAAACGACAACATTGTGGACTTTGTCTGTGTTTTCAACCACTTGAACGTGTTGAGATCCCATCTCAAAATTGAATTCACCTATAGCAGATACGGGGTCGGTTAAAAGTCTCTTTTTAAAAGTTTCGTCCACCCAAGCTCTAGCAACAATTTTCGCTCCATTTTGAGGTCCAATGTCGTTTTCATAAGCAGAAATTGCGGCGTCTATGGCTTCATGAGAAAGCAGGTCTTTTTCCACTAATAAAGACTGCAATGCCCTCACTCTAGATTTTGGGTCTTGTATTTCCTGATCATTTTGGGGTTCAAGGGACATGATAGTATCATCATTAGATAGGAATGGGAAGCACCTATCTTTATCGGTGTTTATAAAGAAGGTAGAACATCTCGTGAAAGTGTTTTGATGGATTGAGAATAGTTTGGTCCGAGTTTGGCCAGGACAACTTGTTTTAATTGTTGTGTTTCGTCTGATTCGAAACACTGTGCAAGACCTTCGATGCAAGTGTCGACATCTCCAGCAATAAAAGTGGCGTTGACCATTTCTTCGGTGACTAATTTAGCTGCTTCTTGTATAGTTGCGCCGTTGTTAAAAGCATCATAAATTTTAGCTACATTGGCAGGTTTTACTCCGACAGATTGGAAATCTAAATCGGAAAAACCAGTCTTTTTGAGGGTCATGAGTGCATGTGCTACATAGGGCTTTGGAAATTCCATTGCAGTGTTATAATCAGGGTCAACAGAGACATTTATTTCTGCTAACAGCAATGGATCGGTGAGTCTAGCGGGGGGTTCTTTTGAATTTAGTTTGGCATATAATTCATTTATTTTTCCTGCACGGAGTAAGGGCAGATACATTCCGCCTATGAGGACCCCATCCATGTATTTTCTAGCAATTTCCATTGCCATGTCACCATATCCGCCTAGATAAAATTTGATTGGTGCTTGGGGAGAAAATCTCATCTGCATTTTTCCTTTCGCTTGTAGATTGAAATAATCAGTGAGCAAAGGATAATCACTGAAATTGATTTTTGTACCGTTTAAAAGTTGAGTAACACAGGTGACAGTTTCGGATAACATAGAATAAGGAGATGGAGTGGAAACTTCCTTACCTGTCTGTGCAATGCTGCCCCTTCCGATTCCAACGCTAACTTCACGCCCATCGGTTAATTCGGTCAAAGATGCCAGAATATCTGCAAAGTCGATAGGGTTTCTATAAAATGGAACGGTGATTGCAGTACCAATCTTGATAGGAACTTTTGATGCTATTGCGGCCAAAACGACGTAGAGATTTCGGTAACCTAGATTGTCATTTACCCATATCTGAGAGAAATTTTCTCCGGCAGAAAGTTCGGCCAACTCTACGATTTGGGGCACTTTGTATTCATTTGCTATATGAATCGTGAATTGGAGTCCGATCTCCCCACGGAAGGTCATATAACTAGAGGTTGTGTTACGACGCTATAAAACGGTGTGCCAATACAAGTTTTAATATGGCGGAAGTAGTAGAGTAACGCGATGAAAGTTATTGTTACAGAAAGAAGATTTCCTAAAATTGATCCATATAAGAAATCAGTAGAAAATGCAGGAGGAACAGTTATATATGGGGATTTCAAGACCGAAGATGACCTTGTAAAAGGTTTGAAAGATGCAACAGTAGTTGTTACGTTTAAAGCACCAATTACTCGAAAAGTGATAGAATCGTTGAAAAATTGTAGGCTCATACTTAGAAACGGGGCGGGTTTTGATAATGTAGACATTAGGGCGGCCAATGAGCACGGGATTCCAGTTTCGTCTATGAGAGGTTATGTGAATGACGAACTTTCTGAACATGTAATCGCGTTGATGTTAGCTGCAGCTAGAGACATACCGTATGCAGATAAGTCGATGAGAGAGAATAATGGATGGGGTGATCGAAGGAATGTGAATTACATGGGGCACGGAACGTTTGGCATTGTGGGATTGGGAGAAATTGGGCGAACTACGGCACCCAAAGCAAAGGCGTTGGGTATGAAATTAATTGGATATGACCCATATGTTGGAAAAGATATTTTTGAGTTATTAGGAATAGAACGAGTTGGATTTAAGGAGCTAATTGAACGCTCGGATTGCATAAGTGTAAATTGCCAACTTACAGCGGAAACTCACCATATGTTTTCAACAGAAGAGTTTAAAAGTATGAAGGATACGGCAGTGCTAGTCAATACGGCTCGTGGACCGATTATCGATGAGAAAGCGTTAGTTGATGCAGTCAATGGTGGAGAGATTTATTCGGCAGGTTTGGATGTATTTGAAACAGAACCTCCAGAGAATAGTCCTGCTTTGAGTTGCGAACGGATAGTGTGCTCACCCCACCATGGGGCCACAACACCTACAGGTGAAGAAAAATGTATAAGATGGGGAAATGAAGAAATTGTAAGAGCATTGAAAGGAGAAGCTTTAGAGATGGTGGTTAATCCAGAGGCACTATGGTACCAAGAAGGAAAATTATTTAGTCCAGAGGGAGAAAATTGGTCCAATGCGAGGTTAGGGTCTTATCGTGATGAGGAAGTTAATACAAGCCTTAGAAGAGGCTTTGAAAAAGAAAAAGTTAAAAGTTAATTTAATAAAAGAGCGATCAATTAAGAGTTTGCCGAATACATATGAAAAAGAAAATAAAGTTTGGATTTTTGATTCCACATTTTGGAAGCATAGCATCGTCGGAGAAAATAACTAGTACGTGTAAACTAGCAGAAGAATATAATTTTGATTCTGCGTGGGCTCGGGATCATTTAGTATTTGGACCCCATGCCCATGAAGATTCAGATAAAACATTTTTAGAACCATTTACTGTTTTGGGGCATGTTGCCTCAGTGACGA
>JAPYRM010000052.1 GCA_029941175.1 Halobacteriales archaeon | reverse complement strand
GCTTAGAGGAGAACCAAATAGATAATTAGAAAGATTTGATGCTGCTATTCGAATTCCAGAGGCAGCAGTGACATTTGATGTTCGAGTGAAAAGGCTAGTGGAATTTGATTCGGATAGAGGAAGGAGACTGAAAAGTGCCCGGACTTTGGTGGATATGGGACCATCTATACCACCAACTACCATTTGATCATCTTCAGAAAGACTTCCATCATACAGAATGGCATCAATTACAGTTCCGAGTCCTCTTTCTTCTTTCACTTCGAGAACCATTCCTTTTCCAGGTCCCGTTATATCAACCGATATTGAATCTCGCATGTATTTTTGTGCGAGACCTATCAATACAGCGAGTAAATCGGGAATGCCCTCTTGAGTTCGGGCACTAGTAGGAATTATACCGAGAGTTTTGCTAAAATCAGATACCTTCCAATAATAATCGGAGTTGAATCCAAATGTAGAAAGGTCACCGACTAATTGATAGAATTTTTGATCCATAGCAAGTCGGACACGTTCTGGTTGAGAATTGTAACTCGTTGCAGAAACAGAGCTTTGGTTTGAGTTCCATCCGGGGATGGTATCTATTTTATTGGCACATACTATGAAGGGCGTTTTAGAATTTCGTAGGATGTTTAGTGCCTCTTTTGTTTGGGGTTGAAATCCATCGTTTATGTCTACAACTAGAATTGCTATGTCGGCCAAAGATCCACCTCTAGATCGGAGAGTAGTGAATAGCTGATGTCCAGGAGTGTCTATGAAAAGTAATCCAGGTAACTCTAGATTTTTAGAGCTAACAAGAGATCCTGCTAGATGTGAAATGATATCAATGGGGACAGTGGTGATCCCTATGTGTTGAGTTATTGCACCCGCTTCGGCATCTGTCATAGAAGATCCGCGGATACTATCAAGTAAAGTAGTTTTTCCGTGATCGACATGACCGAGTACGGATATGATAGGGGTTCGCAAAGGATTTGGGTTATCAGTGGTCTTTTTTGGCATCTGTAGTTCCTCAGACTATAATCAATATTATCCAGCAATACCGAACATTAAAGTCATCTATTTAATTGGTATTTCTCCGTGAGTATTATGCTTGTTGAAAAGATATAGAGAGTATGACAGATATATTAGCACAAAATTTAACTGAAAAGGGAGTTATGAGAAATGATGGAAAAGAAATGGGGACATTGGAGAACATAACTGTGGATCTTAAAACGGGTAAACTCGAATCGATCGTGGTAAAACCAAAAACAGATATCGTAAAAAGTGATTTTCAGAGTTACGATAAAGATTCAGAAGGCAATTTTCTTGTTCCAGTGAGATGGGTTGAGTCGATCACGGATCATATCATGGTCAGAGATGGCGATGTTATTGATACTGGTGCAGTGGGGCCTGCTGATAGAAAGGAGTCATCAGCCATTGAAAAAAGATAAGGGGATATTCTTGGGCGATGGAGATGGTCCTAGATGTGCAGAACTAGTGGGAAATAGAAGAAGGTAACGGGTTAAATTAGCGGACATATGTATATCTTGGACTCTTCTGCGTTTATTAGAGGTTACACAAAAGAAGGACATACGGCCACTGTGACAGAAGTTTCAGAGGAATTGTTTGGTGAAGCTAGTTTGCGTTTTGAAGCTATGAGAGGAGGAGGAATGAGGATACAAATACCGCAAGGAGAGACTATTGAAGAAGTAATTCGGATAGCCAAAAAAACAGGAGACATCACTGTTATCTCTAGAACGGATATCTGTTTGATTGCTGCTGCAATAGAGCTAGAAGGAGTATTAGTTACTGATGATTATGCAATGCAAAATATAGCTACAGAAATTGGACTTCGGGTCGAGGGTATAGCGATGGAGAAAATCAAAGAAAAAAGAAATTGGGTGTTCAAATGTGGGAGTTGTGGCAAGGAAAGTAAAACTATGCAAGATGATTGTCCAGTATGTGGAGGAGAACTTAGTAGGAAAAATTCTTCAAAATAAGAATAGAGAAGGTATTGTAGCGGCCACACCAGTGGTAGTGTTAACATAGAAAACGGCAAAAATGATTGAATCATAAATACCGTGTAATAAAGCAGCTGTGACGAGGTTTTTAGTCTGATAATACACAAATCCGATAATAACTGATAAAATGAAAATTACAAACAATGCGTTAAGAACGGGGAGGGGGTTTTGAAGGAGTGCGTCTCCAGAGTAAGCAGATATGTGGACAGCAGAGAAAATAATACTTGATATTAAAATAGAACCGACCGGGGAAAATGAACTATACAGAGATTTCTGAATAATATTTCGATAAAGTAATTCTTCAAGAGGGCCGACAAGAAAAAGAGAAATTGGGATGAGTAAAAGCATTATTTCAGGATTGGAATAGATCAGATTTTCGACGGAATGGGATGTTGTTTCTGCTCCAAAATATTCGAAGATTGCACCGAAGATGATAAGTATTAGAAAAAGGACAACTAGGCCGAGAAAAACATAGAACAAATCGCGCCAAGTGGGAAAGCGGATATCGAGGAACTCAAGAGATGTTTTTGTACGGCGCATATAATAATAAAAAGCTGTGAGAAGACCCATAGATAAAGCGAGTGAGCCTATGAGAATTCCAGAGAGAGCACTTGTAAGGAGTCGTTCTAGACCGGTTCCAGATAAAAATGAGATAATTGAGGCTAGAAACAAACTCCAAAATGCAATTGCGATTAAACCAAGTATGCCGATAAAAGTGGCAAAAATAATTTCTTTTAGTTGTTTTATTTGTTCAGAAGATAAGAGAATAGAAAGAAGAGGGAGTAACAATTTCTGGTAGCATTGAAAAATGAATTGGTCAAAAATAGACATTGGTATTATTTTTCAATCCAATAGGAATTTTTGTTTTGAGTGGAGATAGACTCTGAACTAGATTTTCCAGTTAGGATATCTTTTAATGCTTGTTTCCCCCACTCGACCGCAGGTTGGTCAAATCCGTTTATTCCTTGTAGCTCTGCTGAAATAATACACGATGCCATACATCCGTGTAAAAGTTCTCCAAGACAGAAAGAATCGACCTGATCAATTTCTATTCTGATAGAAGGACACCCTACGTCTGCCAAGCTAGCCTCTGTTGTTTGTAATTCTGTTCTCAGGAGAGTGTCCAAATCAAGGTTAGAAAGATAATCGAAATCTCCAAACTCTGATGCAGGTATGGTTAGTTCAGTTTGATGGTTTACGACATCGATGAATGTAACCATTAGATTTCGTTTTCCAGCCCGATAAAGTTGAAGTTGAGAATGTTGATCGGTGGCCCCCATTGCCCTCAGAGGTATTTGGCCAATGCCTTCTTTTCCAAGGCTTTCGGACCAGAGTTGAGCAAACCA
Source organism: Halobacteriales archaeon (assembly GCA_029941175.1). Classification (GTDB taxonomy): domain Archaea; phylum Halobacteriota; class Halobacteria; order Halobacteriales; family Hikarchaeaceae; genus Hikarchaeum. The sequence goes on along the minus strand of JAPYRM010000052.1, from coordinate 2,858 downwards.
CTCGGTGAAAGTTTCTAAACGTTCTGAGTAAGGCATGAGTGAATTTGAGATAATTCCTAAATTGAATAATTCAGTTGTAATAGCACCATAAGCATACGCAGGAGAACTATAGATCGACGCAGAAAGTGAATCGAGTCCACTTCGGGCTCCTTTAAGAATTTCTTCTACAGATCCACCTAAAATTGCTATGGGTGCGAGGCTAACAGAAGATAAGGCTGAGAATCGTCCGGGGATAAATTCGGAGAAAGGAAGAAGAGGTAGATTATATTTATCAGAAAGGTCGTACAGAGGTCCCTTATTAGAGGTAGTTACAAAAGTTTGGGAAGTCCAATCTATACTTTGTTCATTCATTAGATTCCTCACTACTAAAAAGTTAGAAATAGTTTCGATAGTAGAACCAGAAAGAGAAACAATGTTGATGACAGTATCTTTAAAATCGAGATTATTAAGTAGAGTTAGGTTTGCTGAAGGATCAACATTATCAAGTACATAATGGCCAGAAAGTCCAAGTGCGGTTGAGAGCGTTGCAGATCCCAGTGCACTCCCACCTATTCCAATTGTAAGTACATTGGAAAAATCGGAAAAGGATTCGGTGAAGTCACATAAATTTTTTATCTCCTCGGGGGACAGTATGTTGAGAGCTGCATATCCGAAGTTATTGTTGTTGATTTTAGGCTCTATAACAGAGTGGATTGCGGAGACTTGATCGTTTAAAGAATCTAGAGTATCAGAAGATATGCCAGGAGATGCAACAGTATCAATACTGTTTCCAATGTCTATCCGCATATACTCTTCTGTGACGTTCATGACCAAATCTGCTTTGGTTCAGTGACTGGCAACGTTAGATATCAGAAGTGGATGGCAAAAGTGGAAATAGATAATATAGTGCGGCGTAGAGGGTAGATAGATAACGGATATGGTAGATAAGAAACTAGGTTTGGCTGGGACATATAAATATGCGGCTAAAGAAAGCCGTTCACTGGTTTTCAAATCATATGTATTGGTTAGTTCGGTGGTGGGAATGTTTAGTTTTTTCTTGATAGCACTTACTTTGATCACGTGGCTTGCAAATCCCGTGGGCATGGCCCTAATTAGAGGGGATTTGTATTTCAGAGAACATGTGCTCTTGGGCGTCATACTATTGGCAATAGTGATTCCGCTATTTACTCCAGTTTTTGTTGTTTCAAGGCGCCACAGGAGGGGCATAGATATAATACAAAACGATCGCCTCATGGCAGGTGCAGGGTATGGGTTTCTAGTCTCTCTTTTTGTTGGTTTGAGCATACTCGATCCAAACAACCATAAACTAAGCTGGCCACTTAAACAGGTAGGACTTTGGATCGATGCCCTACCAGGATTTTATGGGGCAATACTCATAATTTTATCACTGTTTTTGATAGTAGTGATAGAGAGAAAGACTAGAAAATTTCGTCCATCATAAGCTAATCAGAAGGCTTGCTTCATGATATTGGACATCTAAGATTCCTATGGTGCAAAATCGTCATAAGTAGGGCTATCATAATCCCCAGGGAAATCATCTAGAGAAACTTGGAGTTCTTCCCCAGTGGACATTTTTTTGATAGTTATTTTATTTTCTTTTAAATCACGTTCTCCAACGATGATTACAGTCTCTGTGTTGATTGAATTTGAGTAGTTTAGTTGTGATGTGAATTTCTTTCCAGAAACATCGGTTTCCACTATGTTGCCGCGGTCTCGAAGGGCATGGGCTAGTTGGATTGCTGATTCACGAGTGTCTCCGACTTGAATTACATAGTAATCTGTTTTGAGATTTTTATTTGGCCAGGTCCCAGTCCTCATAAGTAATTTTTCCAAAGTGGCATCACCGAAAGCGAATCCTACAGCAGGAGTAGAAGGCCCGCCTAAATCATTAATTAGACTGTCGTACCGCCCACCGCCAAAAATAGACCGGCGGACCTCTCCCGAAGAGTCGAAGCATTCAAAAATAGATCCCGTGTAGTAATCAAGTCCGCGCGCGATTTTAAGAGAAATAGAACAGTATTTTTCGGCTATTGTTTGAGACACTATATTAAATATTTCTTCTAAATTTTGAATTGCAGATTGCATAGCTTCATCATGTGCAAATTCTGCTATTTCAGATAAATCTGTGAGAGAAAGAATATCATTCAAATCGTCGATGGAATTGGAGGGAAAATTGGCGTCGGATAACAATGTAGCATATAGCTGAGAATCAATTTTATCTTTTTTGTCTATTGCCCGTATGGCAGCGGGTAAATCGATATCGGGAGAGAAAGACCCTAGTAGACCAGATAAGAGACTTCGATGGGATACTAGAAAAATAAAATCCCCTTCCCTTAATCCTAGATTGGATAGTATGTGTGCGGCACAAACGATAATTTCGGCGTCGGCACTGGGAGAAGAGGACCCGAAGATGTCAACATTTGTTTGATAAAATTCCCGAAAACGGCCTTGTTGAACCTGTTCATATCGCCAGAAAGGTCTTGTCGAAAACCATTTTATCGGTTTTGGAAGAGACTTTCCGCGTAAAGCCACCATCCTAGCGACTGTAGGTGTAAGCTCTGGCGTCAATGTGATATCTCGTCCCCCTTGGTCCTGGAAAGAGTACAAGTGGTCTACAATTTCACTTCCACTCTTATCAACGTACAATTGAGTTTTCTCAAGGGAAGGCGTCCCTATCTCTCGAAAACCATAGCTAGATATTGTATTTTCAATTGAATTGAATACGGCTTTTCGGTTGACCATTTCCTCAGGATAAAATTCTCGAAAGCCTTTGAGACGGTCGTGCATATACGTAGGTATTTCCTGGATGCGCTTGAATTCTTCCGTTTGGTTAAATTGGTCGTCTGAAAAGGATTAGT
>JAPYRM010000051.1 GCA_029941175.1 Halobacteriales archaeon | reverse complement strand
CAAATTATTATGAAGATGTTGTAGAATTTAATCCCTTGTATAAAAAACTATATTGAGTCTAATTGTAAGTATTGATAACTAAGTATAGTTACTAAATAAATTAAAGAAAGTCCGGGTGCGAGAATTGAACCCGCGTCTCGGGCTCCACAAGCCGGAAGGATAACCACTACCCTAACCCGGACACGAATCAGAGTACTTGATCGTGGTGGAAATACGTTACGACTCTGAGGGTGATTTTATTAACGCAGAGAGCAGTGAAACAATAGACGTGTCGATTACAGAAAGAATTTATCTTACGAATCATTCGCAGATATGTGCACAGATGGGTGTCAGGATGCCAAAAAAGGTATTTAGTGGGGCAACTCTTGATCTTCTTTTTACAGGAGAAATTGAAAAAATAGATGAATCTTTTCGTGCGTGCATATACGCATTTGCAAAAGATTTTTTGGATTGTAATTGTGAATCAAATCCGTACTGCGAGCATCCAGAAAAAAAGTTTATAGAATACATACTCAAAGTAAGGGGAGAGGGAAAATCTCCAGAACAAATTGTAGACAGAATGAAAAAAGAATACATGGTATATTCATACCCAGCAGATATTGTCTCGTTTCTAGATGATTCTATTAGAACATTAGAAGTTTTAGAAGCCATTTCAGAAACGAAAAGAAGTGGAGAGATGATGGAAAAAATTAGAACAGCTAAAAATTTGCTAGTATAGAAAGATCAGAGGCTCCAAGAATCAATAGCGTCGTTTTCTGCATCTAGATCTTCGAGGAAAATAACTTCGGATTCTTCTTCTCGTTCTCGTAGGGCAGATATATATCGCTTGTACTCGGCGAGTTGTTCTCGTAGGTGTCCTGCTTCTAATTCAAGGCGTTCGTGATCGCGGAGAAAACTCGTTGGGACTTCAACTCGAGGAGGGAACCCAGCTTCAGAATCCGTTAAGGGATCCTCCGGGACAACTCTAACCTGGCCTCTTCGCTCTACGAACATCCTAACATAATCGCGGAAAACCGTAGATAGAGACATTCCATTTTCTTTCGCTATGTGTTGAAGAGAGTCAAACGTCTGTTCATTGACACGGAAAGATATGGTCTTGTTTTTGTTTGTTTTTCTCATAGTGGATGAGACTAGGCCCCCAACTATTTAATGGTTCGTCAGACCCACCCTGCGTCAGACAAGATGGACTATAAAGGCTCTGTCAGGCTTTCTAATGCTAGTAAAGCAGCGTCGTGGTGGGTTGTTAAATCCTCACCATAATGTGTTTTTGCTTTTTCTGCATATTGAGTGGGGTTTTCTTTGAAAGAAGAAATGCGTTCTAATGTCTGTATTGCTGTTTCGGCAACCCAACGGGCTCTAGTTAGAGAGTCTACTTCCGTTACAGATTCGGGTCGTATTGATACAGTTAATCCATCGTCTTCTCGAGAATAGATATTGGGTTTTCCGGTTACAGCGACATAGGTAGGAGGATCTAGTTTTCGGAGGACACTTGTAGAATTGGGTTGATATTGTCCAGAGAAAATGTGGAAGATTCCAGTGGGGTCGGATATGCGACCATGCCACCATTCGGAATCATTTCCTATGTTGTCTAATTGAGTTAATGTGCCAACGATAAAAACGCGGTTTGCACGTATTCCTGTTGGAAGTAAAATATAATTTGGAGCACGTTCATCTTCGGATTCTTTGAAAGCATGGGTTGCTACATTGAATTCGTTTGCAAAAACTCTCCGGGCAACCTCACGGGAAACAGAAACACTCATTAAATCGACCTCGCTTGTATCAAGATTGAATCCATGTCGATTGGTTCCGAGAGGGGTTGTGCTTCATTTGCTATTAAATATCTACTGAATTTTGATCCTTGGATTTTGTAATATTTTCCGAGGAGCATGTTGCGCATTTTTGTAAGAACTACGCCGGTATCAACAGCTTCTGTTGCCATTGCCTCGGCTTCGGCAAGGTTGATACCAGTGAGAAGCTCAGTGGTTTGTTCATTCAGTATAACTTCAAATACATTGACCCCGTCATCGATTACACCTTTTAGGCGTAAATCGTATTTTCCATCTACTTCTCCATGTTCTGCGCAAGTACCATTTTGAAGGACACGTGTGCAAGAATCAGCTGTACATCGTTTGATTAGTCCACTTCCAGATTGGATGTCTACAAGTGCCCCTTCAATGGAGGTTGAGCCATCCCCGATTTCGATGTCTTGGTCCAATGATTCTATTATTGTTGTTCGGTTGAGTTTTATGGAAAATCGACCGCCCCATTCATCTGTTACAACATTTTTTAGAAGGTAATTCTCATTGGCCTCAAGAGTTGGTAGATTAGATTTGGACCATTTGGTAAATTTAATCGTCCCAGTTTCGTCCCCGGCCAAGCCAACTTGGTCGATGGAATCGCTGGTGGGGTCCCAAAGATCAACTATCTTGATTTGAATGTCTATCCATTGTCCAGATGAATTGATGTCTGCGACTTTAATCTGAGAATTGGGCTTGTTGGTAGATGTAGTGGAACTTTTAGATTCTGGTGTGTTTCGGTTAACAACACTCCGAGTGGCCTCTTCTAGAGGAACGCTATATCCCTCTACGAGAGTGCGCAATTGTGCCTCTATTTCATCTACTCCAATTTGAAATGTATCTGAATGTCTATCATGTAATTCTTCCGCTTTCTTACGTAAATCAATCATATTTATCACAATCTCCGCGTTTTTTTAATAGGAGATAGTATAGTCTTTGTGTGAGAGTTTAATAATGCTTCCCAAGTTGAGTGAAAGTGAAATTAGAGGAGTTAAGATCCCCAGAAATCCTCCCGACTACCAAGGTTTGGTCGGGGCGGTTTAGATGATTTTTTTGTAGGGGGTCCTTCGGGAGAGATAGGTTCTTCGACCTCCTCAACAACCAGGGGTAAGCGTTCGAGTTCTTCTGCACGGGCATGGTTGGCTTTTACACTAGTGATTTTTACGAGAGATCTGGCGTCTGGCAAAACACCATCAACGAAAATGACAAATCCATCTTCAGTGTGCCCAACCCCGGCTCCACTTTCATGTATGTCAGTGACAGTGACTACAACTTCTTCACCTATTTTGACGGGCTGTTGTTTTAATTCGCGAATTGGGAGGCTGTAGTGGTTGCACCATTCCATTCCGCTCCGTTTTGCATAAAATTGACATCCTAAACCTTGAAATCGTTCAGAGAAACTAGGGCATTGTGCCTCAATAGGACAATTCGGCATGCGGGGTGTAGTTATTCTGCTGCCTAAACGCTTACGTTCCCAAAAACGTAACATCTCTGAGATCGACTATGAAAACATGTTGTTGATCCTATGTGTTGACCTGGATGATGATCTTGGTAGAAAAACTGGGATTAAGACTCCGGTTATTGGGCGGCAAGCTGTTGAGGGTGCTGCACTTGCTCTTGCTATAGAGGATCCTACAGACTCGGATGGAAATGTCATGTTTCAGGGTTTACAGCTTTATGAAAAGACGCTGCCAGATTCGGTGGAAATAGCAGTGGTAACAGGAAGTGCTAGAGGAGATATGGCTGCGGGGAGGAAAATTGGAGAGGAAATTGAGGAGGTTCTCAATAGAATGTTCTCAGGAGAAAAAGTGAGGACTGTAGTGGTAACGGATGGGGCACAAGATGAAAGTATCATGCCCATAATTCGGTCTAGAGTTGAAATCAGTGGAGTGTACAGAGTAGTGATTCGTCAATCGGAGGGACTTGAATCGGCGTACTACACGGCGAAACAATTTATAAGCGACCCAGAGACAAGAGGGACTTTATTACTACCACTTGGTATTTTACTTTTGATATATCCTATGTCTATTATCTTTGAGAATGTGGCAGGGAGTAGCTCTATTTTGGGAATGGGGGCTACGATAATGGGGGTTTATGTCCTATATAAAGGACTGGGTCTTAGAGATTCAATCCGGAAAACAGTAGAGAATGCGAAACGGGATTTGTATGCAGGCAGAGTTGTACTGGTTGCATATGTGGTTTCTGCCATCATAATTGTCATTGGCAGTCTAGAAGGATTTTATTTAATGGAAGAAATGAGAAATGGATCTGGGATTAATATAAATGTGATGAATACTATTGGTGCTTTTATTTTTGGGGGAGTTCAATGGTTTGGTTTTGCAGGGATTATTTGGAGTTTGGGCCACATAACAGATGAGTATTTGAGTGGTAGAATGAAATTAAGATATCTGAATGCCCCAATTTATGTTGTTTCGATCGTGGGTGTACTCTATGCGGCTAGTGGGTATGTGATAGGTGCGGTTACATTGGAATTTTTGGCCATGGTATTAGTGGCAGGGACTATTCTTGGATTTTCAAGTACACTGATATTTTCAATTATAGAAACTAGGAGAGAGAAATTAATACGAACGAGTGACGGCGAAATTAACTAGTTCTGAGAGATAATCGAGAGTAGTGGAATTTGTTGTTGGTATTCCCCTCAAAATACGCAAAGCACTATTAGCTTGTAGATGTGCCCTATAGTTTGCTTCGAATGGTGAAATACCAGCTACACGGAGTAAAGATGGACGTTCCAGCATGGCGTCTTGTCCGGTTGGTTTTCCCAATATTGCAGGATCAGCAGTAGCATCTAAAACATCATCACGAATTTGGAAAGCCATTCCAACAGATTCGGCGTAGTCGCCTAGAGCGGTGATTGTGGATGGGTCGGATTGGGCTGAAATTCCACCTAACTCTGCGGCTGCGCGGAATAAAGATCCAGTTTTTCGGCGAGCCAAATCTAGATATTGCTCTTCGTTTTGAGGAGGAGAGACTAATTCTATTGCTTCTCCACTTCCTAGATCCGCCATTGCGTTGGAAACACACTCTAATGCTAGAGGATTGGTAGAAAATAATTTGAATGCCTCTCCAATTAAACCATCGGAAGAAATAACTGCATTGCTATGACCAAATTCAACCCAAGCGCTATATTGATTTCTTCGAAAAGGTGAAGAATCGATTATATCATCAATAATAAGCGATGCTGTGTGGATCAACTCGATTCCAACCGCGAAATTGATTGCTTTTTTTGAATCCCCACCTGCAACTTCACAAGAGAGCAATGTGAGAGTTGGTCTGATACGCTTGCCGTTGGATAAGGTAGAATATTTTATAGAATCGCGTAATTTTGGCAAACTGATTTCATCGATTATTTCAGAGATATGATTTTCGATTAATAATCGTTGATCAGTGGAATTGTTCACGTTGGAAGGTAGAGGAGAAGAAACAAATAGATGGCGATGGACGGGAGGAGGTAGACTGAGTACTCTAGCTGAACTCTTCTATCAAAAGGGGAAGTATTTCGAAAAGATCTCCAATTACTCCGTAATCAGATACGTCGAATATAGGAGCTTTGGGATCTTTATTAATTGAAATTATCACTTTAGAATTTTTTATTCCGGCTATATGTTGGACAGCACCAGATATGCCGATAGCCAAATAAATGGTGGGGGAAACTTTTGTGCCGGATTGGCCAACTTGACGGTCTTTTGGCAACCACCCTGCATCTACGATGGGTCTAGAAGAAGAAACTGTTGCACCCATGGCTTCCGCCGTCGAAAAGATTAGTTCTAAATTTGTTTCTTCCCCAATTCCACGGCCAACACTTAGTAATAAGTCAGAGGTAGAAATGTCAACATCTCCGATCGGGGTTTCTTCATAACTTTTGACTTTGAAATTAATAGACTCCTCAGTTATATCGAGATCTATGGGTTCAATAGAAGCATTTCCAGGAGTTGTATCGTTTGGCCAAGTTCCAGGGCGAATAGTTATTATTGCAGGTAGAGACGAAGCTATCTTCGCATGAAGTTTTGAAGAATACATTTCATGAAGGATTTCTACTTGGTTTGTGTAATTAATTGCAATTGCGTCGGATAGAAGGGGAAGGTTCAGAATAGATGCTATTGCAGGGGAATAATCGGCCCCGGTAGAAGTATGTAAAGAGAGAATTGAAGAGGGTTGTATCTTGTTAAATAAAAATGAAATTGCTTTTGCATAAACATTGTGTGTGTACGGCAGAGGAGTAGACAAAGTGTGGATTTTATGAATTCCAGCTATATTGACATCTTGGGCTAGATTGTCCGAGTTTTGTCCAATGATGGCAACATGTGCTTCTGTGTTGAGAGTGGTTGCAAATTCAATTCCTGCGTTTAATAGTCCAAAAGTGTCGGTGTTTAGGACTCCTTGTCTATGTTCAGCTATGATCAAAATGGGAGACATTTAGCCACCTCCGAAGCCAAGATCTTTGATAATAGTGGCTATTTGTGCGGCTTGTTCGTTTGGGC
>JAPYRM010000050.1 GCA_029941175.1 Halobacteriales archaeon | reverse complement strand
AGCTATAGCATCGCTAATTCTACAAACCTGGCCCTCTAATGACAAAGGGGTGTCAGATATTTTTATCGGATTTAAACTTCCACGTACTTTTGAATGATGTAGTATTCCTTGCCTAACTTCCCAGGTCAAATTGAGACCTTGCCCATCTTTTTCTAAATTATCAACAACCCGCAAACTTTGTTCTGCATGGGTATAGCCCCCTTGAACTTTTTGATCCAAAAATTCTTCGCCTAAGTGGCCAAAAGGGGTGTGCCCCAAGTCATGACCCAAAGAGATTGCTTCGGCTAGATCCTCGTTAAGAGAAAGGGCTCGACTTATACTTCGGGCTATTTGGGATACTTCAATTGTATGAGTCAATCGTGTCACAAAATGATCACCAATAGGACTAATAAACACCTGCGTTTTATGTTTCAAACGACGGAAAGCTTTAGAATGAATTATACGATCTCGATCACGCATATATTCTGTTCGCATAAATGAAAGAGGTTCAAATCTATTCCGCCCTTTAGTCTCTTTGCTTCTTCTAGCATTTGGGGAAAGATTCTTTTCCTCTAGATTTTCTATGCGCTTACGTATTTCATCGTCAGGCATTTGATCTACCTTCTCGGTGTTAACTCCCTGTTGTTACCAAATTATACGTCACCCACAAACGTCCTATACAGACTACCACGCTATAGCTGGATATTAAATATAAATAAGCAAAGTAAGTAGATTAAGAAAAGCGAGAAAATCTTACTTTCTTCTAAACAAATCTTTTCTTCTAGAGCGAACTCGATCGAGGAAAATTGTTCCTCTGAGATGATCCACTTCGTGTTGGAATGCGATGGATTCAAATCCTTGAGATTCAATTGATAAATAAGTTCCGTCGGGCTGGTATCCTTCCACGGTGACTTCTCTATATCGAATAACATTGCCTGTAAATTCTGGAACACTAAGGCATCCCTCTCGTACTCGATGCGGCTCGGATTCTTTTATAATTTCAGGATTTAAAAGTATAACTCGGCCTTGGCCATCCCGATTCTTTATATTTTTATCTCTGTTAACATCGACAATGATCATATTGATCGAATAACCAATTTGAGGTGCTGCGAGGGCCACACCTTGAGAAGCATCTAAAGTATCACTCATATCTTCAATAATTTGATCTAACGAAGGATCCCCGATTAAAACATCAGTATTATCGGTTTTTACAAGAGTAGGATGAGGATAAACCAAGATTGATCTTACTGCCACGTGGTCTCCATTAGCATGTTATAGAATCATCACCAGAAAAAATGATCTCGCATTCGATATCATTTCCAATATTTCTTAAACTTTCGGTAACCTTCAATACGTCTACTTCTGCTGGCACAATTAAATCGATAGTCATAAGAAAAATAGATCTTTCACCTGATATTACCCTGGTTGCAAGATCACGAATATTAATATTATTTGCAGATAATACACGAGTAACGGCCGAGATGATCCCAGGATGATCACTGCCATGCAAATTCAAGCTATATGAATCTCCCTCTACGGTTTTATAAAGATCACCGCTGGGGAAAGGGTCAACATGAATCGTCAAATCTTGGATGGTGGTTATACCCACCAATTCTGTTCGAAACTGCCTCTCTGTATTCTTTGGAACATTTACCACCAAAATCATGGCAAAAGAAGTTCCAAGAACACTCATAGAAGATTGCTCGATATTGCACCCGGCGTTTGCTAAGGCATCCGTTACCGATGCCACTATTCCAGGGCGGTCTTGTCCTAAAACGGTTAAAAGATAATTATCTATTTGAATACTCCTAATCTAGCCCAATAATGAAATTATAATCCCATTATAATCCAAACGCATATCAATAGGCTGCATCACTTTCATATAGGGAGCATTTTACTGTCCTAAAAAGACCTAAGATGGTAGCCTATTTGGGATAGTTAAGTAATACCAAAAAGTAATTGGTAAAGGGGAGGAAATTATGACTTCATCATCAGAATCAGAACTAGATTGGTCTGGAGCAGAAGGTTTCGTGGGGGAAAATGTTCTATTAGAGCCCAAAGTCGGAGTAGAAGTGGTGGAAGCAAGTTCTATCAGAAGGCAATTAGAGGTCTTAGAGATGGATTGCCCGCTTCATTTTGATGAGAAGGTAGCCAAGGATCACGGTTATGACGGGATCATTGCCCCAATGCATATGATTCAAACATTTCAAACATCGTCTTTATGGGAACCGGGAATGGATAGCATATGGACTACCGATGAACCTCACTTCACAGTATCCGGTACTGGAAGAGCAGGAAAAGTAACAGAGGTTCCCACTCCTGGTACTGCAGGGTTTATAACGGATTTATCTGTGGAATTTTTGAAACCTCTCAATCTAGGCGATCGCGTCAGTCAAGTTTCTCAAACACTTCTTGAAGTTAACCCAAGAAAAACACGGGTTGGTGATGGTTGTTTCTTAACGTATGAATATTTCTTCGAAAATCAAAATGGGGAGCGGATTGGTCGACAAATTATGACCCTCTACAGCTATGTCCCTTACCCGCAAGATCCAAGTTCAGGCAATAGTGGAGGAAATAAACAAGAAGAATCTCAGGAACGGGTGATTTCTGCACAAACCAACGCGAAAATCGACTGGAGTGAGCAACGATATTGGGAAGACGTTAATGAAGGTGATGAATTACAAGATATTCATTACCCATTAACCATCCAGAGAATGGTAATCGCTGCCGGCGCAAATCGTGACTTCAATGCGATCCATCACAGTACAGTCGCAGCCCACAGGGGTGGCGCTGCCGATATGTACGCTATGAATTATTTCCATAACGGCATGTGGGAAAGATCCGTAAGGGAATACATCGGGTTAGACGGTACTATTAAGCAGACTGGTCCATTTAGGATGAAAGTCTTCAGCACAGTTGGCGATACGGTTGTAGTCAAAGGCAAGGTAAATCGAAAATACCAAGAAGGTGGCGAGAACCTTGTTGAGTTAGAGATGCAATCAGTTTTGGCTAATAAAGGAAATGTTTCTGTAGGCCCAGGGCCAGTAACAGTAACTCTTCCTTCAAGAGGATAAAAAATAATCAGTGATGCAGCCTAAAATGCTGCATCACTGGTGACTCTTTAATAGTTGCACGATCGAGAAACCTTTTGAATAGAATATTATTCTAAAGATCTTAGTTGGGGAAACAGAATTACTTCGCGAATTGTTGATTGCCCCGTTAACACCATGACTAGTCGATCAATACCTAGGCCTAAGCCACCAGTCGGCGGCATACCGTGTTCAATCGCCACCAAGAAATCTTCATCTAAACGATCAAACTCTTCTTTCGCAAATTCTTCTCTACTTTTTTCCTGAAAAACAAATCTCTCTCTTTGTTCGATAGGATCATTAAGCTCAGTAAACGCATTCGCAATTTCCATTCCTCCAACAAATCCCTCGAATCGTTCTACTAAGTTTTCATCATCTTTTTTCGATTTGGCCAAGGGGGTCATTTCAACTGGATAATCCAATAAAAATGTTGGCTGAATAAGTTTGGGCTCAACAAGATCTCCTATGATTTTATCAGCCATTTGAGCCCAAGAAGTACCTTCTGCGGGATTCAACCCTTGATCGATCATAGATTTTCGTAACCCTGTCGCTGTCTTATTCTCACTTGAAAATAAATCAATACCTGCCCACTCTTTGACAACTTCAACCAATGAGATTCTTTCCCATGGGGGGGTAAAATCGATCTTCTCGCCTTGAAATTCTACAACCCTAGTTCCCAGCAATTTCTGAGCAATAGACGACAGCAATTCTTCTACCATCACCATAGTAGATTCGTAATCTCCATACGCTTCGTATGATTCCATTGTAGTAAATTCAGGATTATGGCTTGCATCCAGACCTTCGTTCCGAAACACACGCCCAATTTCAAAAACTTTGTCGTAGCCCCCAACTAATAATCGCTTTAGATGAAGCTCTGTCGCAATTCTTAAGAACAACGTTCTATCAAGAGCATTATGGGTAGTAACAAATGGGGTAGCCATTGCTCCAGCGGCTACCGGAAGCATTACTGGGGTCTCAACTTCCATGAAACCTCGTTCTTCCATCAATAACCTGAGAGTAAATATAAATTTACTCCTGAATTGAAATATATCTCTAACTTCCTCGTTCGAAATAAGATCTAAATATCGTTGACGATATCGCTGTTCTACGTCTTTCAAACCGTGCCATTTCTCGGGCATCGGCCTCAACGATTTCGTTAGCACAGTTAATTCCTGGGTTCTCAGGGTAATCTCTTCGGTTTTCGTTCGATACATCTCACCTTTAACACCAATGAAATCCCCCAAATCAAGATCTTTGAGCACACTATATTTTTCAGTGCCCATTGAGTCTCTTTCAAAACTAACTTGTATTTGTCCTTGCCCATCTCGAATCACAGCAAATGTTAAACGCCCCATAGATCGTAAAGACACCAAGCGCCCAGCTAGTGTTATTTCAGAAGCACCTTGATTTTCTGCCAGTTCCTCTAATATAGCGCGAGCTTCCACGGTAGTATGCGAGCGCAAAAAGCTATTAGGATATGGGTCAATACCTTTATCCCGAAGTCTATTTAGTTTTTCTATTCTCTGCTCAAACAGTTCGTCTTTAGCCACTTCATTCCCAATTCTAATCTAATATATGCCCGCAATGACATTTAGAATTAAACGTATTGCACGCGTTAACACTCTATCAATTAAAGAATAATTGGATTTCGATTATTCAACAATATCATTATATTCACTATTAAACGGCAAATCTGATAAAAAGCCTGCTTTATCTTGCTTACCATTCTCCACCGGGAAGATTTTTTGTGGATTTAAAATATTATTGGGGTCAAATAATTTTTTCACTGATCGCATCAAGTCTAAAACGTTAGTACCAACCGCATCTTCTAAGAATTGTCTCTTTACCGTTCCTATTCCATGTTCTCCTGATAACGTTCCACCCAAGTTGATAGCAAGTTCAAAAATCTCCTTCGAAGCCTTTTCTACTTTTTGAATCTCATTTGGATTTTTTAGATCAAAAAGGAAATTTGGGTGTAAGTTCCCATCCCCTGCGTGACCAAATAATGCTATTGCTAAACCGTGAGCCTCAGCTATTCCTCGGACTTCTTGTACAAGAACAGGAATCTTCGACCGAGGCACAACAATATCTTCTACAAGTTTATTGGGTGCACTTTTAGCCAACGCATCAGAAACGGATCTTCTAGCGTTCCATATTATATGGCGTTCCTTCTCGGTTTTCGCAATAACCACTTCCGACGCACCTTTTTGTTGCATAAGAGCTGCTATGGTTCCAAGATCTTGGTCAACCTGAGTTTTATCAGTACCATCACATTCGATTATTATCATGGCGTTATGTTCCTCAGATAAATTAAAATCAAGGTCATTTGCAACAATCTCTAGGCTCACACGGTCCATGAGCTCAATCGTGTTGGGATTGAACCCCTTTTCAAATATGCCTGTTACAGCCTCAGACGTCGTTTCTACTGATCTAAACATCACTCTTAAGGTATTTGTGTAGGGTGGCAATGGGATCAGGCGTAGAACGCTTTTAGTAATCACTCCCAACGTTCCTTCTGAGCCAATTATTAAGTGCATGAGTTGATACCCAGTAGAATTCTTATGATATCTCCCTCCAAGATTAAGAATCTGGCCATCAGGGAGTACTACAGTTAAACCTCGTACGTAATCACGAGTGACTCCATATTTTACCGCTCTTGCTCCCCCTGCATTAGTAGCGATGTTTCCTCCAATTGTGGAAAATTCTAGGCTTGCAGGGTCAGGAGGATAAAATAAACCTTTGGCTTCAACGGCAGACTGCAAAACAGACGTCTTAACACCAGGTTCTGCAATAACCACCGAATCTTGTTTAACCACACTAAATTTGTCCATATCAGATACATCAAGGACTATGCCTCTAGTAATTGGCACAACGGCCCCCGTTAAACTACTGCCTGCTCCGCGCGTGACAACAGGAATCATATTTTCATTTGCCGAACGAAGAATTGATTGCACCTCGACCTCAGAGTGGGCCTTAATCACAGCTTGGGGTAAACTCATCTGGGAAGTCCTATCATAAGAATACTTTTCCAGAACCGTTTTACCAGTCTGTATTGCACCCTTGTGAAGTTGACGAGAAAGAACTTGCATCACTTCACTAAATTCCAATATATGACTCCTTCTAATTGGCTATTCCTGTTCACTTAGTATAACGATAAAATTAAAACATTCAGATAATATATTTGATAGAAATATGAAAGAATGAGATAGAAAAATGCAACGACGACAAATATTCTATCCTTTTGCAATTCTATCGTTAATCTTGTTTATTATGTCTTCATGCCAATATAACGAAGAGGTACCAAGAGAAGACTTAACTATTTTTGCAGCATCTTCGCTCAGAGAAACGTTCGATGATCTAAAACTAGCCTTTGAATCTAAAACCCCCCATACCGATATCCAGATCAATTACGCGGCTACTTCCACCC
>JAPYRM010000049.1 GCA_029941175.1 Halobacteriales archaeon | reverse complement strand
TCTTCGAATACATCCATTTGATTTTTTAGAATGTTGTAATATTGTAGAACTATATTTAGAAAAGAGTAATGGTGTATATCTAAATAAAATATCGCAATTGGGAACTACATTAGTAGAAGGAGGACCAATATTATAGTAGATGCATGCGAAAGGCCAAAAAGTTAAAAATTGGTTGATAAACTACCCATAAAATAAAAAGAAATGCGAGTACTGTTTGGAGATTGGTTGGTTCATATAGGAATATCAAAACGAGAGCTATAAAAATTTTAAAAAATACTGCATATAAGATTCCATGTATATACAATTGTTTTTTTGGCCATTTTTTCCAGCCTTTAAAAGAGTAGTAATCCTGGAAGAGCCCCATATCAAATCAGTGACTTGAGGCGGGATATAAGTTTTGGACATGAAACTTAAAAGTTCTATGTGGACTAAGTCTATCGATTTGGGCAGATGTATAAACTGTATGATGAGATATATAAACGAGAGATGAAAATCAAACTTAGAAAACGCATATGTTGGTGGAAGATAGAATAGGTAAAACGATACCCCCTCACACAAAAGAAGTTGTAAAAATCATATGAAAATATATACAAAACGTGGAGATTCAGGAAAAACCGATTTGGCAAATGGGGAATGGGTAGACAAAGATGATACCAGGGTAGAATCATATGGTACTGTCGATGAGTTGAATTCGGCCATAGGTATGGTTTCTATGATAAAGTATGAGGATATAGGAGCATATCTTAATGGAATTCAGAATCACCTACACATAATTCAAGCACAGCTTGCATGTGTAGAAGAAGGGAAAGTGGAGATAACATCTGAACATATTCGATTGGTTGAGGACTGGATTGATGATTGTGAGAGAGAATTGGAACCACTCCACTCATTTATACTCCCAGGAGGGAGTGAAGACGGGGCAAAATTGCACAACGCGAGGGCAGTGTGCAGAAGAGCAGAGAGAAGGGTGGTTGCGCTTGTAAAAGAAGGAAACGAGATAGGGTTATGTTTAAAATATTTGAATAGACTATCAGATGCCATGTTTGTGTTTGCACGGTTGGTTAATCAACGTGAGGATGCTGAAGAGAGAAGTCCAGGTTATTGACAAAGATTTTTTTAGGAATACCCAACAATGCTTAAGAGAGATGGAAAAGTAGTAGGCTCATACGGGGGTCGGTGGTCTAGTTGGTTATGACATCGCATTCACATTGCGGGGATCGCCAGTTCGAATCTGGCCCGACCCATTTAATAGAAAAACTGAAGAGAATGAAAGAAAAATTTACTCTTGGTATTCTGGTGCGTTTTCGAATTGTTCCAAATCATTGAACCCAAGACCCAAGTGATTGTAGATACGTGCATTACAACAAAGTAACCTGACTGGACGGTCTTCACTAGCATTGAAATGTTGATGCGCAGTGTTGGTTGGAATGAAGATTACATCATTGGTTTCCCATAGGAATTTTTGAGGTTCTTTTGGCCATTCCCAAATGACTTTGTTTCGCATAACAGCAGTTGGGTCCCAATGGAGATCGTATCCTTCTCCATCCAAAACAAATACTAATTCTTCACTCATATGCCGGTGTTTACCAGATTTTCCACCAGGTGGTATGATTTGCATATAGAGATCGGTGTTGACGGCGCCTGTTGGGCCAAGATCTTTTTCCATTTTTTCATTGAGGAGCCACTTTAGTTTACCATGTGGAGAATCTTCCCAAGGCATCTCTTCGGGTTTAATGATTTTATGGAGAGAGCCAGATGGACCATGTTGAGAAAGTGGATTTTGTTTTGAATCTTCAAGGAATTCTTGATAGTGAGATGCAGTTAGAGTACCTTGATTCCATTCCTCACGTTCGTCTAGATGGACATAATCATCAGGAACCATTTCCTTAGTTCTTTTTCGGTGCCGGGGGATATGATCAAACTCGTAATTATGAGGATCGTCCAGGGGTATGTTATCAGACGCCATGATTATACACCCGCCCTCTGGGTTGCAGATTTAATTGCAGCTTCTTCTTTAGAGAGCATCTGTCTCATCTGTGCGTATTGCTCGTGATCTTCCTTAGAGTATTCTTCACGGCCAACGTTCCAATCGAATGGTGGGACCCAATTTGGATCTTTTGCTGCATCACCAGGAGTGTGGCGAACTGTACCTTGATACACAAGGTGTAGGAAATTATAAATTGGAAGGGAATTATAAACTAAAAGGCGGCATGGTTTGTCTGGATCGACGGAATAGTGCTCGTGGACACACCCCCCATGGATTACAATTAAATCCCCAGCTTCCCAAATATATTCTTCCCCATCATGAATTTCATATCCCTTTCCTTCTAAGACGTACATCATTGCCTCATTTTGATGGGCATGTTTTTTATCGTCTGCTTCGGGGGCGAGAACGCGCTCCATGAGCGACATACTTTGAGTCCTTCCTTTCCATGGACGGACATAGGACCTCCCCCATGCTTTTGAGCCTTCCAAAAGAGAATTTTCAGTTTTGGATTTGAGGGGAATGTCAGATCCTTTTACTATCCTTTTGGCAGGATCTCTCAAAGCTGCCCAAACTTCGCGATTGTCGAAATGACGCTGGGCAACCTCCTGAATAAATATTCTCCGATTGCTGTATACTTTATCTGCGGGACAATCCACAGCCTGTATAGTTGTTTTTGCTCCACCGTCTGCACGTACTTCGAGTAAGCCGCGATACTTCCTTTCGTTTTGGTTAAAATCGAGGGGATGCTTATGGTTGTGTTTTGACATCAAATGGGCCTCTATAGGGTTTAGATGCTTTTTGTAATTAAACTTTTATTTTGAAAATTCCCAATAATTTAACCAAAATTACCAAAAATGCATGTAGAAAAACGCGCCACATGTAGAGTGTTAGTTGTCCAATTTCCCAAATTGGACTGAAATCTTGAGAAACGTCAGTGGTAGTTTGTTTCTTTTTGTTTGCTTTGACGGATTCTATTGAATCTGATAGTAGTGTTTGAGAAGATATATCTGGTGGATGAGGGGATTTGGAAGGCAGATTGTAATGTGGTTTTGAATCTAGCTCTGATTTCAGTTCTAGAATACGATTTTCTAAGTCTTTAATACGAGAATTTTTGGATGTGAGCTCTGTCCTCAATGCGTTCGGATCCAATTTCGGCGGAGGACCTTCTATGGAGCGTAGTTGTTCGATTAATTCACTCTGATCTGATTTAAAAGTGGGACGAACTATATCTGAAGTGCGGGGCGTTGCGCCTTCGTCGAACGTTTCTTTCTGTTTTATTGTAATCCTCCTAGTTTCATCCCAGTCTGTTGCTAAAAATGCTTCTCCTGTTTTGAGAGAGGATATTTTATTTGCATAGTCAATCCCCAGCGTTTGGTTTACTGCTTTTTTGTCTATCGCCCATGTAAAGCGGTGCCAAACTGACCAGCTACATTGGGTGATGAAATCTTTATCAACAGCAGAAGGTCTTTGAGATATTCCACAAATTCCAAGTCCGCGTTTCCGTCCGCGTTTTGCTATTCGGATTATATTTTGTGCCAACTCGTCTACGCCGCCTTGTTGGGGAATAAATTCATGTATTTCTTCAATTATAATTAAAAATTGTTTCCTGTGTTCTTTTTCCTTATGAAATAACAACGTAACAACCTCGTTAATGATTGATTTTGCTTGATCGGTTTTGAAGGTAGATACATCTAGAATAATAGGTATTTCTTGGATTAGCGCATGGTCCGTGATTAGATCTACCCTATCTAACGTTAATTCTACGTCGGACTCGCTGCTTTGGCCCATGTGAATAATTTCTTTAAATTTTTCCTTCAAGCCGTGATATTCGCCATCAGTGTCAATGATCAAAAGGGGACAACGATTGTTAAGAAGCTCTTCGATTACCACACTAGCTGTGTTGGATTTTCCAGATCCAGATTTGCCTGTGATAAAACCACGACCAGCAAGAATTGAAGTGATGGGCAAAGTGACACCATCATCAGTTATTGTGATGGTTTTCGAGTTTGGAGACATTGAATGGAAGGTTTTTAGGCGCCATGTATATAGCCTTCCCTCTACTGAAATATAAGAGAGAAAAAATTATGAAAGAGTTTGGAAAAAAAAGAAGAAGGAGGCCAAGAGGTGGGAAAATAAACATTCTAAAAAAAATTAAAGAGATTGGGAATGGATTTAGCGACATAATTGGGAATGGGTTTGGCGGCATAACGGGAGCCTTAAAGTTAATCGGAAGGAGTAGGTTGGGAAAACTTGGTTTTCAAGTTACATTGTTTACTTTAATTTTTGCGTTGGCTACAGTGGGATTGATAGGTCTAGTTAATGGAGAAAATGTGGGAAGTGAGCAGAGGTTAGGAGTTTATGTTTTATTTAGTTCAGTTTTATTTATAACTACTATTTATTCTATAGAAAAGACGGGAAGACGGAACGCATTTGAGGTAATAAAAGTAGTGATGGCGATTACAATATTGGGGTTTGTTCTAGCGTCATTATCGGGAGAGGGGTTAGTCAGGGTGATGCAGGGTACAGAGTACACACTGCAAATATATTTATATTTGATCACAGGAGGGTTAGTGTGTTCAGGAGTTGGTTATTGGGCAATACGTCATTGGAAAGAGTATACCTGAATAGCAGAGAGATTACCAGTGAATTCCTATTTTTTGCCGTGCCCGCATATATTCTGAATGGGTGTTCCAACGAATGGACGTGCCTACATGTTCGACTGTATAAGGAGATCCACACTTGCGACAACGATAGCGATTGAAAGGGTGAGTTACTGTTTTGGACGCACGGTGACGGATGGTTTTCCATTGGCAAGTTTTGTTTGTACAGATTAGATAGAATCTAGGGGGACAAAATGCATCACATCGAAGCGGTGCGTCTAATTGTTGTGCTTTTTCTTTGAATAAAGACCCATGGGAAGTTGACCCATGTGTTTGGTATTCCCATACGTGGATCAACTCATGTCGTATGATGCTCTTAAATTTTTCCCAGCCATAGGCCTGGAAAGCTTTCCACGTGAGGGAAATAATAATATCAGGAGATCCAGGGAAAAATTTACAGCAGGCTGCTCGTTTTGTTGCGTGACGGGAGACAGTCCAATGAATATTAGAGGCGTCAATAGGCAATTGGACTGTTTTGGAATAATTAATTGCATGATCAGTTAGTTCGGAGGGAGTGGTTGGATAAGAATTGGAGAGGTTATGCAGCATCGTTCCCATCGCCATTTTCAAGAATCATTCCTTAATTCCCTTATTTTTTGAATGTCCCAGGAATGGTCTTTTTCCTTGTCTATTGGTGTTTCTAAGACCATTGGAAGATTTCTGAACAGGTCGTGGTTGACCAAGATTCTAAATGGCTCTTCTCCGATTTCACCATCCCCAATGTGTTCATGTTCATCCTTCTCTGAACCGAATGGGTGTTTTGAATCGTTTAGATGTAAATAGCGCACATTTTCAATACCAATTGTGCCTTCGATTTCATCTATCATTTGGGAGATTTTTTCTTCAGTTCCAAATCCATATCCCGCAGAAAACAAGTGGCATGTATCGAGACATACCCCGATACTATCATACCCATATGTTGAATCCTCTACCATTGTTTGGAGTTCTGTGAACGTTTTTCCTAGAGTGGTACCTTTTCCAGCGGTGTTTTCTAGAAGTAGTGTAACTGAATTTGGAATCTTCAATTGAGAAAGTCGCAGGGCGATATTCTTCAAACCTTTCTCAATTCCTTCACCTGTGTGGGCACCAGGGTGGAATGTATAGTAGGGTATACCTAACTCCGCCGAAGCATCTAGTTCTTCCTGAACGGTTACAACAGATTTTTCTGCTAATTCTTCTTTTGGTGTTGCCAAATTTATTAGATAAGTCCCATGAACTATCCAAGGTCCAACATCTTTTTCTGAGCATGATTTTTTAAATAAATCTGCACTCTCTTTATTGACTTTTCCTACTTTCCATCCTCGGGGAGAACCCACAAATAGTTGACCGCAATTCCCTTTTATTTCTATCTGACGGTCGACTGCTTTTTCAAAGCCACCTACTATTGAAACATGAGAACCAATCCTAAACATGGCTTCTCTTAGATTTTCTTAGCAATTATATTGTAGGTTTTATTACCAAGGAGTTACGAAGCAGGTTCATGAGAAAAATGTGTTCTATTTTGATCTGTGTCATTCTAGTAACAACTGCGTTTGCAGGATGTATTGGAGAAGCACCGATAGAACAAATCGATTCGGTTGGGACCACAGCACCAAAGGAACAGGTCGGTTCGATTGGAGTACCCATGGCACCTACTTTTGAGGTAATATCAGAATACCCGATGGCATGTATGAATGATAACGATGCCGTGACTGTGTACGTAGAGGTATTTGGAATGTACGTCATTGCTTCTGAACGTGCACCGATAGAATATGTTGAACACACTGCACATGTGTTGGCACAATACATAGACAATGACGAAGATGGCGTTCCAGATGATACAAACGTTTTGAAGGAGCTTGTTGAGAACAATTATGTCGTTCCAGTTTGGGATATGAAGACGCGAGAAGAGTTCTTCGAAAAAAATAGGGGCACACCTTGTGAGGATGATATATCTATGGCAGCAAGTATGTATTACGATGAGGATACATGGGCATTTGGCGGGATTGAAAAATCCAATGCTGAGAATGGTGT
>JAPYRM010000048.1 GCA_029941175.1 Halobacteriales archaeon | reverse complement strand
AGATAAAACAGGGACAGTACCAGAAAGTCCCCCCATAGTAATCAAATAAATATTTGCTGCTTGACCGAGGATGATAACACCCAAAATCGCTTTGATAAGGTCTCTTCTCAAAAGTAGAAAAGTTCCAAACGAGAAGAGAGAACCAAGTATTAATGCCAAAATTAATTGAGTCATTTTAACGACTCACCCCCGACAATATAGAAAGCAGAGACCCAGTAACTGTGAAAAGAACACCTAAGTCGAAGAATATAGTTCCTGAAATTTTTAGTACACCTATAAATGGAAGAGGTGGGAGAATCAAAAATGCCTGTGTTAAGAAAGGCATGTTAAACAAGATGGGGATAGTACCAGTGAAAAGAATCAGTAACAAACCGGATACAAGTATTTTTCTGTTGAAATTGGAGGGGGAAATATTCAATAATCGGGTGAGATCAGAAGTTCCATACGCAATATAAAGTAAAGCTATGGCAGATACTATTAGAACAGCAGATATGAATCCCCCTCCAATTGAATTGTGTCCTTGAATGAAGAGTACAGCAGCAGTAACAAAAATTAGAGGTGCGACAATTCTTGCTACAGTTCGGGTGATCAAGGTGGTCATGAAGAATCTCCAGGTTTTCGTGAAGACAATATGGTCAAGATAGAAAGCGCGGCGAGTGCCACAACTGATATCTCTCCCAGAGTATCCAATGCACGAAAGTCTACTAAGATCACATTGACGATATTAGTTCCGCCACCATAATCAACTATAATGTTTTCAGCGGAGATTGGGGGATAGCTAGCCTTATCGATGAAAAATGTTGCTATATCTTTTGAAGCCGAAGAGGCAGTTGCAGTGATAACTGTGAAGAAAATAGTTATTCCGATAAAAAGAGATAAAAATACATCCCGTATCACGCGGGAGGGAGATGTCTCTCCATAGTAAGCAGGAAGTTTTCCTATTATAACTAGGAACACTACGAGAATGATGGTCTCGACTACAAGTTGGGTTAATGCGACATCTGGTGCATTTGAAAGTAGGTAAAATACTGCAATCATAAACCCAAGAAGAGAAAGGAATAAAACACCCATAATATGAGAATTTGCACGGACTACCGCCATGGCCCCTATAGAAATAATGAGGAGAACTACTAAAAAATCAAATCGAAGAAGGGGGTCATAAATCATAAGGAAAGCTGGTCTCGAATATAGGAAGCTAGCCAAAGCCAATGTTCCAAGTGTCCAGAGTAGCCAAATTATATGAGTTCTCATGAGAATTCGTTCGGTCTTAGAAGTGAGGATTGAACTCCAAGTCTCTAGTGCGGAGAGAGTAGAGGAATATATTGAATCTATATTAAAATGTTTGAAGGATAAAATTGAAGAAATACTCTTTAGAATTTGTTCAATTTTTGAGAATAGTATAATACCAAGAAGTATCGATGATAAGCTCATTAATAGGGGAGGGCTTACATGACGAGGGAATTCAATATGTAAAATAGAACTTCTTTGAAAATACAAAGATTCGGATTGGGAAATGAGGTCTATTACAAGAGAAGGATAGATAATGGTTAGAAGAGAGAATAAGATTAAAACAAAAGTTGGAAGTATCATGGAAAGGGGAGGGGGAGAAATATCTTGCTGGTGTGGAAAGGGAGTACCAAGAAATATCATTATGAATCTAAGAGAATAGACAACTGCGAAGGCACTAGCAAGGATTGTGAGGATGGGTAGAAGCCACCAAATACCACCGTAATTGTTAGCGACAGCGTACACGCCTTGGAAGAGTAGTTCTTTCGAATAAAACCCACTAGTGAGCGGAATTCCGGCCATACATAGAGAGGCAAAAATGGCAAAGCCCGCGGTTAAAGGTAGTTTCTTCCAAAGACCTTTAACTTCAGAAATGGCATTCACCCCTACTTGGCAAGTTACAATCCCTGCGATGAAGAACAAAGCTGCTTTAAACAGAGCGTGATTGAGTAGATGAAACGATCCAGATACAAAACTGAGAGAGGAGGGTACGCCACTCAGTGTTATGGGTATGCCGAAACCTATTAAGATTAAACCGATATGGGATGCCGTGGAGTATGCAAGAAGCTCCTTGATGGTGGTTGAGATAACAGCGAAAAACGCAGTAATAGTCATTGTGGCTATTCCAATGGTGATGAGAATCAAAGACCATTCATCTCCGGCTAAGATTGGGTGAAATCTGCCAATGATATAAACCCCCGCTTTGACCATGGCCGCAGAATGTAAAAAGGCAGATACTGGAGTCGGGGCGACCATTGCACTAGGTAGCCAAGTGTGAAAGGGTATTTGTGCAGATTTAGATGCTCCTGCGATGATGATAGCAAAAAGAATCGGCAAGAAAACCCCATGTGTTCGGAGGAGAGATTGGATAGATTCGGGTTGGGAGAGGAGAAAGGTTAGATCGAAGCTACCAGTGATAGAGTGGATGAGTAAAAATCCGAGGAGCATAAAGAATCCCCCAATAGAAGTTATGACTAGTGCCTTCTTTGCGGCAGATCTGGAAGATGGCTCATCATTGAAATATCCGATTAATAGATAAGAAGAAAGTGAGGTTAATTCCCAGAAGACAAAAAGAATGATCAGGTCTGCGGAGAAGACGATACCGAGCATGGACCCCATAAATACTAACAAAGATGCATAATAGGTCGGACTTTGTGCCTTTGTTTGCATATATCCAAAAGAATAAATGAAGGTCAATATTCCCATGCCAGATGCCAGTAAACCAACAAGAATCGATAATCCATCAACGTAAAAACGAAGGTGAATATCCAAAGAAGAAACTAGAGGGATGGAAATTGACCCAGTAGTTCCGATTAGATTTAGAATTAAAATTGAGCAAAGTAGAGCTACTAATGCTGCGAAGTGGGCTGTTTTTTCTTTTAAAAACGGATAGACGAGGAAGGTGAATGCAGCTGCAAGAAAGGGCAAGAAAATGATTACAGCCATGGAAAGGAAATTAAGTTCCACAATCAAGCATTTCTGACTCTAAACTTAATTAAGGGCTTCGTTCGGCTGCGAAAAGAAGTAAATTGAAAGTTTCAGAAAGGAAGAAATATATTCCGAAGATCTTTTTTCGACGCGAGAGACAAATAGAATATGGATTTGTTGAAGAGGTCACTCTTAGATGCTCCAATAATAGAAAAGGAAGGCTATCATTATTTTGTACACCCCATATCAGATGGGGTCCCAATGCTAGAACCTGGACTACTAAGAGAAATTGTCATTAAAATAATTAATAAAGTCAAGAGAGAGAACTTAGAAAATATTGATAAAATAGTTACACCAGCGGCCATGGGAATACATATTTCAACCGCTTTATCGTTAGCTACAGACATACCGCTGGTAGTTGTCCGAAAGAGGCGATATGGGCTTGAGGGAGAAGTGGCTTTGATGCAGGAAACGGGATATTCAAAAAGTGAGATGTATATAAACGATATTAGAGAAGGGGATAAAGTTCTTTTGTTAGATGATGTTATCTCTACAGGAGGGACTATATTTGCAATAATGGAAGCGTTGGAAAGGATAGGTGCAGAGGTTGTTGATGTTGTCGCAGTGATAAATAAAGTAGGGGGAGAAAATAAAACAAAGGACAGAGAGTATCAAGTTAAAACATTGATAAACATAGATGTGGTTGGGGGGAAGGTAATAATTGTTGACGAGCACGGAGATGGATAGTCTATAATATATAGAGAAACGTAGGGGAAAGGGATGAGTAATTTGCTAGATCTTTCGGGTAAAATTGCACTAGTGACAGGTAGTTCTAGAGGAATAGGAAAGGAATTTGCGCTAGAATTGGCAGAAGGGGGTGCAAAAGTGGTAGTACACTATTTAAAAAGTGAAGAACTAGCAGAAAAAACGGCGGAAGAAATTAGATTGAAAGGAGCTGAAGTGATAAAAGTGAAGTCGGATATAAGAGATCCAGAAGGAGTGGAATACCTATTTGAAGAAATAGAGAATAAGCTGGGATCTATAGATATATTGATTAATAATGTAGGAGATCATGCTCCAAAACATTGGGAAGATATTGATTTTGAAACTTGGGAAAGAGTGATGTCAACTAACTTTACTAGTACATATTTGTGTTCAAAAAGAGTACTTCCAAAAATGCGCGAAAAGGCGTGGGGAAGGATAATAAATATAGGTTATGCTTCGAGTGAAAAGGGTTTAGTTAACACAAAGAATTTTCCATATTTTGTTTCCAAAGCAGGGGTTCATATGTTTACACGCATGCTTGCGTCGGATACGTCGGGTAGTGGAATTACAGTTAACTCACTGTCCCCATATGTTGTCGAAAATTCAGATAATTTTCCAGAAAAAATCCCGATGGGAAGGCCAGCTAAGTTGGAAGAGATGGCAAAGGCCATGTTGTTTTTCATTGGTCACGGATCGGAATATATTAGTGGTGCGAATTTAGAAATTCATGGAGGGTGGCTACCAGAAAGAGTATAGTAGGGAGAGAGAATGAGTAGGAATTAATGTGAAATTTATATTGGAATTATAATTGATAATAATGGTGAAAGAATATATTGAAGTTAGAGGGGCATCAGAAAATAATCTTAGAAATCTAAGCATAAAACTCCCGAGAGATAAATTGATAGTTATTACAGGAGTATCGGGGTCTGGGAAATCGTCGTTGGCATTCAATACCATTTATGCAGAAGGTCAGCGGAGGTATATGGAATCTTTAAGTGCATATGCGAGAAATTTTCTCGGTCAAATGAATAAGCCGGAAGTGGAATCCATAGAAGGTTTGTCCCCCGCGATATCCATAGATCAAAAAAATGCAGCGAATAATCCCAGATCAACTGTAGGAACTGTAACAGAATTGCATGATTATTTGAGATTGTTATATGCGAGAATAGGAATTCCGCACTGTCCAATTTGTGGAGAAGAGGTAGGTAAACAGTCGGCCCAGCAAATGGTAAATCGCATTTTGGAACTACCAGAAATGTCAAAAGTAAAAATTGCAGCTCCAATAATTCGAGATCAAAAGGGGGCATTCAAAGAATTGTTTAAAGACTTGATTGCGAGGGGGTATACAAGAATGGAAGTGGATGGGAATGAATATGATTTGGCCATAGAGGTTCCAGAATTGGAAGAGACGTATGATCATTCAGTTGACATAATAGTAGATAGGATAGAAATATCTGAAAATGTACGCTCAAGGATCACAGACTCAGTTGAAACGGCGTTAACAGAAGCGAAAGGTGTAATAAAAATTATTGTTTCAAATCCCTCTGAAGATATAAAGCTGGGAACTCAGTTTCGAAGAACTGGAGATCTTTCAGGTAAAACTGATTCTAGATTAATTGTGGAATTTTCCGAAGAACTCGCGTGCAGTAATTGCAAAATAGATTTACCAGAAATAGAAACCAGATCTTTTTCATTTAATAGTCCGCATGGTGCATGCCCAAAATGCGAAGGTATTGGGCACATGAAAGAAGTGATTCAGGAATTAGTAATAAGAAACAAGAATTCCCCTCTGAAAGATGCAATTGGGCCGTGGAATTACAAAGCACCAGTTTACAAAGGGTGGATAGACTCATTAGCAGATCATTTCGGAGTCTCGGTTGACACTCCGTTTGGGGAGCTGGGCCCAGAGGTTCAAAATGCATTTATGCGAGGTACGAAAGAGAAAGTGAAATTAAGGAGATGGACCAGAAGGGGGATGAGATGGAGAGAAGGTCCATTTGAAGGGGTAATTCCGAGTTTGGAGAGAAGATATGTTCAAACAGATTCTCAGTCAACCAGAGAACATATTGAGAAGTATATGGCAATAACTACCTGTGCTTCGTGCATGGGAACCAGGTTAAAACCAGAAAGCAGGGCCGTCAAAGTTGCAGGGAATAGTATAACCAAAATTAATCAAATGGGAATAGGAGATGCTTTGGTTTATTTTACAAATTTGGATCAAGAATTAGACGACAGAGAGAAACAAATTGCAGAACAGGTTATAAAGGAAATTCATTCTCGCTTGAAATTTATGTGTGAAGTGGGATTAGAATATATAACTTTGGATCGGGAAGCTAGGACGCTTTCGGGGGGAGAAAGTCAAAGGATAAGGCTTGCAACACAAATTGGATCGGGATTGGTGGGGGTATTGTATGTATTGGATGAGCCATCTATTGGACTCCATCAAAGAGATAATAATCGATTGTTAAACACTCTTGAAGGATTACGAGATATGGGAAATACACTCATAGTCGTGGAGCATGACGAGGAGACTATGTTCCGAGCAGATTATATCGCAGATATAGGCCCAGGTGCCGGGAGGAATGGTGGAGAAGTAGTGGCACAAGGAACGGTAGATCAAATTATGAAATGCAAAAATTCTCTGACGGGAAAATATCTTTCGGGGGAGAAAGAAATACCAATGCCCGAAAGGAGGAGAAGGCCAAGTGGAAATATAGAAATCAAAGGTGCAGTTCAACATAATTTAAAAAATATTGATGTTTCCATACCAATGGGGATCTTAACGGCGATTACAGGAGTATCGGGGTCCGGAAAATCTACTTTGATTCACGAAATATTATATAAGAGTTTGGCTCGAAAAATCCATAAAAATAGATCGATCATCCCAGGGAATCATAAGAGTATAGAAGGGTATGATCAAATTCAAAGTGTAAGATTAATTGATCAAAATCCAATAGGGAGAACACCTAGATCGAATCCTGCGACATATACGGG
>JAPYRM010000047.1 GCA_029941175.1 Halobacteriales archaeon | reverse complement strand
CCCTAATTCTATTTTCAGTGTCTTTTTTATGTGCTATCATCGACCCTTCTAATTGCAGAAGTTTCCTCAGAACATCTTCCGTTTTTACATGATGGGGCCTTCCTGTCTCTAACTCCTCAATTGCTATGGCCATCTGATCATCTTTCGAAATTTTAGATATTTTCTCTATCGACCCATCCATAAAAACAGATGGGGAAATTCTCTCTATAGATTCATCCGAAAAAATGGACGGAATCATTTTTTCATATTCTTGATAGTCTTTGCAATCTCGATATAACGCAAGCCCATTTCGTGCTTGAACACAGATACGCCTGGCCCGATCCTTATCCGTTTTAATTCTATGCATTCTTCCTTTATATTCAATAAGAATTTCTGCAGAGACTCCTCCTTTCTCAATGTCGATTCTAACTATATCTTCGTACTGATAACTCTCATAATCCCTACTCCAAAGGGCCACTCCAATATGTTTCAAAAATTGTTTATCTGTAAGTACAATTGTCAGCTGACCATATCGATATACATGCCTGATTAGCTCTCCTGGTTCTACTACTCTTGTTGCTTTGAGCACGCCCCGAACTAGCGGATCTACAATTCTGTCATAATACTTTGAATAAACCGAGAATTCTCGCGTTCCTTCCAATCCATAGTTGAGTACAATTCTCGCCTTTCTCCTATCCGAAAAAACAGAAATCTGATCTACATCAAGACTATACTCTTCAAATATTTCGTTGTTAATTATCCCTTCCCCCCGATGTATAAATACACGTTCAGTCGTAGTGATCATATGTGTACCACTAGCTATCAACACTCGGGAAACAATTTTTTCCCCCTCCTTAATCGAATCTGATAGCAAACTCGGAATGTCCATGCTAAGAGATCGCCATCTTTGCACATAACTCTTATCCACCTATAAAGTAAATGCCCACGACCGTCTTCCAACCTATTCGAAGCCATTATTTGTACTTAGCAAC
The DNA here is from genome assembly GCA_029941175.1 of Halobacteriales archaeon. GTDB lineage: Archaea > Halobacteriota > Halobacteria > Halobacteriales > Hikarchaeaceae > Hikarchaeum. The sequence goes on along the minus strand of JAPYRM010000047.1, from coordinate 5,758 downwards.
CATCTATAAACTGTGCCCCGATGGCTTAGAGGTTATAGCGCCACACTCATAGGGACAAAGAGAATGCAAATTTTTCATTCTCGTGGTCTGGGACATGTGGAGGTCGCTGGTTCGACTCCGGCTCGGGGCATATCTTAAAATCCAATTACTTTTTTCACACAAGTGGGACCAAATGGTCCCCACTCTCTACCATTACTTACGATAAAATATCCTTTTGAAAGTTTAGAGCCACACCGTCCACATGTGAATTCTCCCGATTTTGTTTTTACTTTACTTCTGTAATCTCTCGAAACGTTATCCAATAATCTAATCCTCGTACCATCTCTTTCTATCACGCCTCTTTTCTCTGCCTCTTCCAATATCTGGCGTGTTAAATGAGGATTCTTTGTCACTATCTCAATCAGGCCAATTGCTTTTGACAGTGTCATTTCTTTTTTACCTTGGGTTAAAAATAATATCCCATCTTCAAGAGCTCTATCTTCCATCAACCTATACTAAGTTCTCCCCAATTTAAAATATTTATTGATAAAACTATATTCTTTTTAAAATTCAAACAAATGGATCGCTACAATCGTATACTGCACCATGATTTGGACACACATATTTACAATGTAGAGGAAACAGACTATATCTACAAACCGGACAAGTACGATCAGATGACAATTTTTACATCCTCTGATTCTATTGATTTTGTTTCAAGAAAATGGGGTATATATGCCTCCTCCACGAACGTGCTATATTCATTAACATCTCCCACTATGCACGAAAGCTGAACTCTTCTGGGGCCATGGTAATCTCCATTCCTAGTCACAGAAAAACAGATGAGTTCCAAATCTCCATATTCAATTTTAGTCCCCTTTTTTAAATCAGCATCCCCATTGATCAATAACCGCTTCATCTATTATTACTTCATTGCGTGGATAATTAATAGCTTCGAAGTGATTAACTCAAATAACTCTTGTATCTGGAGTCCAAATTTATTGAATACATCCCACGCATAGATCAAACGCGTTTTAAGCGGGCGGTTCTACAAGAAACTCAATAATCATGCAAATGCCACGTCGGTTAAATACACATTGCCCTCATTGCAATGCTCATCACGAGCATGAAGTAGAAAAATCCCGTCGAGGGCGAGAGCGTGGGATGAACTGGATCGATCGTCAACGAAAAAGAAACTCAGGAATTGGAAACTCTGGTAAATTTTCAAAAGTCCCAGGAGGCGATAAACCCACTAAAAAAACCAGCTTAGTTTATCGATGCACTACATGCGGGAAAGCACATCAACGCAAAGGATGGAGGGCCGGGAGGCTCGAGTTACAGGAGTAGTTATTCATGGCTGGAAAATTTCATCGTGTTAAATGTTCGAACTGTGAAAATGAACAAATTCTTTTCAACCGCGCCTCGATAGTGGTTCATTGTTCTGAATGCGACGAAGCTCTCACCAAATCAACAGGTGGGGTGACCATTATTCATGGGGAAATAATCGAGACTCTTAGCGATCAATGAAATATAGTGGATGGCCAGAAGTAGGTGAGCTTGTGGTTTGTCAAGTCGTAGATATAGAAGATTTCGGTGTCTTTTGTGATCTTCAAGAGTATGAAGAAAAACGTGGACTTATCCACATAAGTGAAGTGGCATCAGGCTGGATAAAAAATATAAGAGACCATGTTAAAAAAGGCCATCTAGTCGTTTGCAAAGTTCTCACAGTGAATGAATCCAATCATCAAATTGATTTGTCACTAAAAGATGTTAATGACCATCAACGTTCTGAAAAAATACAAGAATGGAAAAACGAACAAAAAGCTGACAAATGGCTAGAACTAGCACTTGGATCTGATCTTTCCAATGACCAATTCAACAGAATCGTACCTGGCATTCTAAACAAATACGGAACTTTGTATGCTGCCTTTGAATGTGCTGTACTAGATGGAAAATCTGCCCTCGACGAGTTAAATTTAACAGACAAAGAAATTGATTCGATTATTTCTATTGCTCTCGAAAATGTTTCTTTATCTAAAGTGAGTATATCTGGATATGTAGATCTCGAATGTTCTGCCCCCGATGGGATTGACGCTATACGTGATGCACTCAAATCTGCGGAAGAATCTATGATCATTCCTCCTGATGTCGAGCTCGATGTTATTTATGTTGGTTCTCCCGAATACCTCATCACAATTGTTGCCCCCGATTACAAACTCGCAGAATCTCTTCTAGATCAATATGCAAACTATATTCTCCAATCTATAGTTAAAAACGGCGGTACTGGAAAATTCCATCGCGGTCGACATATAGACGAAGACTCTTAGCCTTCGTAGGCCAATGCGCCACATCAATCTCCTATGAAGTCCAAAATAAGAGTGTGTTCTTCCTGGAAATTAAATCACGACTCTCCATTATATACTCTCTCTAACCGGTGTCCTCTGTGCAGTTCACCAGCTGTCAATAGTTCTCCCGCCCCTTTTGGGCCTGAAGACCCTTACGGCGAATATCGAAGAAAACTCCTACGAAAAAATTCCCACCAGTGATACATGTTTGAATTTCTAGTCTCTCCGATTTGGGTCACCAACATTTTTGCCTGGGCGTTTACTTTATTATTCGCAATAGCTTGGTTTTTTGAAAAACAACGTGAAAGTTTCTCTCGAAGAATAACAATAATTGCATGGTTTTTGTTCGGAATATTTTGGCTTCTGTTAACACCTCGATTTGCTCTTGTAATGCGCTCTCCAATTGAAACTATTCTTAGTTTCTTCGCCATTCTTATTTGTTTCCATGCCGGTTACCTATTACTTACAGAACAATCACCCCGTCTTTCACTTTCGAACGCGATCGCAGTAATGGGGCTTGTTTATTTGCCCTTTGAAACTATAGAATTCCTTGGTATTTTCTTAATTAACATAGTCACTCAGCATGTATATCTTACTATTCTTGGAACTGGTTTCGACGTAATTCTCACCGATGGACCTGTTATTGGACATAAAAGTGGATTATTATTTTCGCGAATGGGGCACGATTATTTAACGCATATCGTATTAGCATGCACTGGACTTGGGACTATAACCATTTTCTTAGGTCTTATATCTTCTCTCTCGATTCCTGCCTCCCGAAAATACATTGCATGTGTGGTAACAACCTCTCTAATATATGTTCTTAACATCCTCCGAAATGCATTCATTGCCATTTCTTTCGGAGAACAATGGTTCCAGTGGTTTGTACCTTCTATCTTATTCATCAGTGGATATGATGACCCCCGACTGGTTTCTTTCTTTATCGCAGACCGGGTAATCAGTCAAAGTCTAACCGTTCTCATTATAGGGATGCTATTGCTGATTTCTATAAGAATCGTACCCGAAATTACAGATTTATTGGAAGAGCTTCTTTACCTTCTCACTAGAAAGAAATACGATCTCCACTATGCATTCGAGCAAATATCTCCCAATCGCTAACGTTATTGGAAAATGAGACCTAACACTCTCCACTGATGGTTGAACAAAGCTTGAGAGAATGGGCCGCAAACCTAGAAACGCGTGGGGATCTTGTCGTCATAGACAAAGAAGTCTCAACAAAATTCGAGATAGCAGCTCACATCAAAAAATCCTGTGAAGTAGAGGGCCCTGCATTTCGGTTCACCAACGTGGCTGGGTATGATATGAATGTTTTGGGTGGTTTTTACGGCACTAAAGCTCGCATCCTCGAGTCCGTAGGTGTCGAAACCCACGAACAAGGAGTGCAAAAATATATTGATGCTATTAACAACCAAATCGAACCAAAAACAGTGAAAAAGGCTCCTGTAAAAGAAGTTGTTAAAATGGGAGACGATATTGATCTATACAATATTCCTATCGTCCTTCACTCTGAAATGGACTTCGGCGATTACGTCACTGGGGCATCTTGCATTTCCAATTTACCACATACCGGTGTTCGCGGCTCCGGTATTCATAGAATGTATCGCCAATCCAAACAAGAACTCACAATATGGGCTCCCCCCGAAAGGCGTATCGGATATGCGTATCGTGTAAACCAAGACAAAGGAGAACCCACGGAAGTCGCAGTTGTCGTTGGTTCCCCACCTGCCGTAACCATGGGGAGCATTTCCAACGTTCCTCACTCCATAGATAAACTATCGATTGCAGGAGGGCTACAAGGATCTCCAATTGAGATAGTCAAATGCGAAACCATAGATGTCGATGTTCCTGCACATGCTGAGATGGTCATTGAAGGACTAATCCATCCTGATAATATGGTAGAAGAAGCACCATTCGGGGAATTCCCTGGAACCTATGGTCCAAAACAAATGTGCCCCATTGTGGAAATAACGGGTATCATGCAACGTTCAGACGCGATGTATCACACCATTTTAACCGGTTTTCCTCCCACAGAAAACAATCTCATGAATTGGCTTCCCCGAAGTGCAACTGTTAGGCAAGATGCAGAAAGGGCAGTTCCATCTGTGAAACAAGCATTGGTCAAATGCGACCCCTATTCTGGAGGAAATGGTATGTATGAGGCATTTGTCTCTATAGATAAACGCCTTGAAGGCGATCCCAAAAATGTCATTGCTGCTGTTTTGGGCGGTCGCTGTCAAGCAAAATACTGCGTCGTCGTTGACACAGATATTGATCTATACGATGAACGTCAGATAAATTGGGCTCTAAACACCCGTGTACAACCTCATCGGGATGTTATAACTTTCCCAACTATGACTGGGGCCCCGCTTGATCCTTCTGGCCCTTCTCGCCAATCGGAAAAGATGGGGATCGACGCAACCGTCCCGCTTGATGGTGATAAATTCACTTTCTCTCGTGTGACTGTCCCTGGATCCGACGAAGTAGAGTGGTAATTTCAACTCTAAACTATTTTCCTAAATCTGTATTCCTCTGAAATACCCTCAACCCAAACTCAGGTACTACTGCTAGTAGGTGGTCAAAAATATCTGCCTGAATCTTTTCGTAACGGATCCAATCTGTATCCTTCGCAAATACATATATCTGAATGGGAAGTCCCTTCTCACTTGGTTCCATTTGGCGCACTAAACACATCATGTCCTCGTTGATATTGTTGTTCTCCCGTAGGTATGCTTCAACATATGCTCTAAATGTACCAATATTTGTTAACCCCCGGGCGTTAATGATTTCTGAAGAATCGAATCCTTTCATTTGGTTGTATCCTTCAATCTCTACTTGCTTACCCTCAATATACTCTTTAATCAGACCAAATTTCTTAAATTTCTGCAACATTTTCTTGTCACAAAGAGAGATGCTATTCATATCAATCCAAATAGATCGTTTAATTCTTCGTCCTCCACTTCGTTCCATGTTTTTCCAATTTTTGAATGTAGAATCAATGAGTTTGTGAGTAGGAACAACTGAAATAGTTTTATCCCAATTTTCAATTTTCACCCCCTGTAATGCGATATCTATCACCATACCATCTGCACCAAATTGAGGGACTTCAATCCAATCCCCCTCCTTAAAAAGACCATGAGAATTTATCTGTATACTAGCAACCAATGAAAGAATCGTATCCCTAAAGATTAACAAAAGAACTGCAGTCATTGCGCCAATGCCACTAAGCAACAGGATTGGATTTTTATTCACAAGAATTGATATAATTGCTACAATTCCAAAACCCCAGACCGTGAGCTTGACAACTTGTAAATAACTTTTGATATTGAGCCCATCTGCATACTTTGTAGTCTGATAAAAATTTCCCAAACCATTGATTATAGCTTGGGCCATGAGCACACCACACAGTACAATCA
>JAPYRM010000046.1 GCA_029941175.1 Halobacteriales archaeon | reverse complement strand
GTAGTAGTAATCGGAGATCCGATAAGTCAATTTGCTCTTTTAGGAATCTGGTTAACAAAGTAGGTACTAGAGAAAGGCAAGTTATGTCATATTTTTGCATACATAATCGTAGATTTTCAGAGGATGGAAAATCCATTGTAGCAAGAGTGGTTCCAGATATAATGGATCTGAATAAAGGAGAGATCCCCCCTATATGGTGCAATGGCAAGTATAATAGCCAGACATCATTTGGATCTGTTTTAAGCCTAAGTGCAGAGGAGATGGAACTAGATAATAAGTTTTGATAGGTGAGAGGCACAACTTTTGGAGAAAGTCCAGTAGTACCAGAGGTAAAAAGCAAGAGGTACGTGTCGTCGAGTTGGGATTCGTAGGAGATGGAAAATGGAACATCTGAGAGATTGATCGAAGAGGTCTGAGGGAGGTTTTTAAGAGAAATGGACGGGATTCCGAAGTCAGGGAGATCGTTAGAGGGATTATTTTTCCAAAATAGTTTGCTTATCTGTGCCGCGTCAATGAAATTTAATATTTCTTTCGAAGAAGATTTATTAGAGATAGGCACGCATAATGCACCTATTCTAAGCAAGGCATAGATAGTCAAAACCGATTGTACAGAGGTATCAATAAAAAGACCAATTCGCTCCAGGGGGCGAATGCCTTCTTGAAATAAAATTGTAGAAAGTTTGTCGACTTCAGTATTAAGCGCAGAATAGGTCCAAGATTCACCAGTGGAAGTATCTAAAAGAGAAACTTGGTTTGGGGCCGATTGGGCCCGATAAAAAAGAAAATCTTTCATACAGAACTCCAATCTACAAAAACGCCATTCCCAGGGGATTGGGGAACTGTCAGATTGCCCCCTTTCAAAGTAGAAGGGTCGGCAGAAATGTCACTTTTCAGTAGGTGTGCAGTTGCAAGGCCACAAGCTTTTATTGGGGCCAAGCTGGCGGCTAGATGAATTGCAGCAGTTCGGGCAACAACTGTATCGATAGTAGTGGTGATTATAGGTTCTATGTTTAAAGATCTGGCCTCTTTTGCAAGGGCATAGGAATGGTCGATCCCGCCCAATACCATTGGTTTTAGTATGATAAAATCCGCAGCTCCCGTTTTGTGTATATCTGCCAGACTATTCGAAATCAAAGATTCGTCCAAAGCTATGTTAATAGAACTATTTCGAAGAGTTGCATGACCTTCTAGATCGTGCATGGACAATGGTTGTTCTAGATAGTCCAGATCTATTTGTTCTAATTTTGTAATTGCTTTTTGTGCTTGTCTAAGTGACCATGCCCCATTTACATCCGCCCGAAGTTCTATGTCAGGCCCAACAGCAATTCGGACAGCAGATAATCGTTTTAAATCTTCTTTTAGGGGTCTTTTTCCAATTTTTATTTTCAGGGATTTTGCCCCGGAATTGATTGCAGCCATGCACTGATTTACAGTAGAAGTGAGCGAAGAATCCCCAATGGGAATATTAACCGGAATAGAATTTACATGGTCTGCACCTAGGTATTGGTACAAAGGGATCCCTTTAGAGTGGGAAAGGTCGTCGAGTATGGAAAGAGAAAATCCATGTCGTGCGGAGGGGGCATTTGCTAGAGACTCTAGTATGGTTTCGGGGGGAGATCCGAGTAGTGTATCTTTTTTTGCAGAAATTAATGCATCCCTACAAGAAGTCAAAGATTCGGTCCAACCATGGAGAGGAGTAGATTCCCCAATGCCAACTTCGGAATTTGATAGTTTAAGGAGAAAACCAGTCCTAGAAGTAAGGGTACCAAAAGAGGTAGAAAAAGGTTTATTAAGAGTTAGAGAAAATTCACGAAGCGAGATCATTATGATAATAGATGTTCTCTATTGAATTAATTTTTTCGGGATTGTCGGGGGGTCAAAATGGGTTAAAAATTCCAATTCCAAATAGAACAGAGAAAAATAGTGTTAGGAAAGTCGTATGTTTTAAAATATAATTGAAGGAGTGAGAAGTGGGATTTGAAAAGACTAGGTGTATCAATAAAATTGCATACGGAGATATAAGTAAAGGAAGTAATATTGTTGGAGAGAAATTAAGAAATATATAGAAATAAATAGGGGGAGAAAATCCTAACAATATGAGGAATAAGTACTCCATTTTACTCCAGAATTTTCCAAGGTAAATAGAAAGAGTGAGTTTCCCGGCTTTTTTATCAGTTTCCATATCTCGTATATTATTTACAACTAGTATGGAGGTGGTTAGAGAAGCCATAGAAATACTGGCTATAATAGACAGCATAGTGATTGTATTAGGAGGGAACCATAGTGGGAAATATGAAAGCGTAGCTACGGCTTGGATGTAATAAGTCCCGGTAACTGCGACGATACCAAAGAAAATGAATACGAATAGATCTCCAAGGCCATGATAACCAAAAGGATAGGGACCTCCTGTGTAAAGGATCCCAGCGACGATGCTAAGTAAACCTATTAAAAGGATAGGAAATCCACCAAGGTACAGGGGATAAAAGCCTAGTAATATTGCAAGACTAAAAACAAATATCCAAGCCCGCTTCATATGAGGTGGAGAGATAAGTCCAGAAGCCGTTGCCCGAATGAATCCGGTCCTATCAGGAGTATCAACAGAATTCATAGCGTCATAGTAATCATTTGCCAAATTTGTTCCAATTTGAATTAGAAGGGCACATACTAAGATTGCAAATACCGAAACGGGGTGAAAAATGCCATCGTGAAGTGCGATGCACGTTCCCAAAAAAATAGGTGCGACGATAGCAGGAAGGGTATGTAAACGGATAGCAATTGTCCAGGGATTGGTAAAGAAATCTTTGACATATTCCATAACAATTTGAATTGAATACAGGAGAAGAAAAAATAGTTACGAAGTGAGAATAGAGGGTAAGGAGCTAAAAATACCAAGGACTTTCTGAAAAGTCTGGTTTTCGTTTGGAAAGGAATGCGTCTCGGCCTTCTTTTGCCTCTTCGGTCCTATATGCGAGTCTAGTTGCCTCTCCAGCAAATAATTGCTGGCCTACTAAGCCATCGTCGGCTAAGTTGAGCGCATATTTGAGCATTCGAATGGCTGTTGGGGATTTAGAACTAATTTCATGAGCCCAATCTAGAGCTGTAGATTCTAATTCTGTATGAGGAACTACTTTGTTGACCATGCCCATTTCTTTTGCCTCTTTGGCCGTGTAGGTTTTACCTATAAAAAATACTTCTCTGGCCTTTTTTTGACCAATTTGTTTTGATAGATATGCAGATCCAAATCCACCATCAAAACTCGCTACATCGGCATCTGTTTGAAGGAATTTTGCGTGTTCTTTGCTCGCTATAGTCAAATCGCAAACAACGTGCAAACTGTGTCCACCTCCAACCGCCCACCCGGGTACAACTGCGATAACAGGTTTTGGCATAAATCGGATTAATCTTTGGACTTCGAGTATATGCAAGCGTCCAGTAGAAGACTTGTTTTCATATTCGTATCCAGCTTTACCCCTATAATTTTGATCCCCTCCTGAACAAAAAGACCATCCCCCGTCTTTAGAAGAGGGTCCGTTCCCTGTCAAAATTATACAGGCGACATCTGTTTGCATTCTAGCATGATCTAGTGCAACATACAGTTCGTCGATCGTTTTTGGTCGAAAAGCATTTCGAACTTCGGGTCTATTGAATGCTATTCGGACGGAATTTCCGCCTTTTTCTTTATGGTAAGTTATATCTTCAAATTTTGCGATATCTAGTGAAACCCATTTAGTCTCGTCCATAATAGAAGAGGTCATATAAGAGTAGTTAGTCGGGAGAATCGAAAAAGAGGGGGGTTTGTTTTTTTGGATTACTGGTTAAATGTTTTGGATGACGAGGTTCTGTAAGTTTTCACGGATTGATTGATTAGACAGAGGATCGCTGATAACTTCAATGACGCAAGATTCGTTTTTATCAATAGCAGATTTATACGCAAGGTTAAAATCCGCTATAGTAGACACGCGGGTGAAATCAAATCCATACAAATCTGAAGAATGGGACAAATCTAGATTGTGAGGGGTTCGGAATCCTGCAGTAAATGGCGGATCATACTTAGAGATGGGTAATCTGTAAAATATACCACCTCCATTGTTGTTGATTTCAATAATGATTAATTTAAGATTAAATTTATTGAGAGCCAACAATCCAGATAAATCGTGTAAGTAGGCTATGTCACCTATTAATAAAATCGCTTGATCGCCTGTAGAGCTAGCTGCCCCGAGGGCGGTGCTTATTACTCCATCAATCCCACTTGCCCCGCGGTTTCCGATTAGAGTAAGTTGTTTAGAAGAGGGTTTTCCGAAACGGTCGATATCCCTGATGGGCATGCTATTTGATATGATAATTGTTGAATTGTCGGAAGAGATATCTAAAATGGAAGAAGCAATTAATCCTTCAAAGAAGAAACTCTTGGAATCGATTAAGTTCCAATAATTAGACTCAGCGGTAGAGAAATGATTGAATAAATCGCCGGGCTCTAGAGACAATCTGTCAGATATAGAATGTGCGAACCAAGTTGGGTCGCATGAAACGAGTTCTGAAGATGAAAAGGAAGGATCGCGTGCTTGGCCCGCGGGATCTATCAACAATTCGTATGATTCGGTCCTAAGTAGATAGTTTTGAAGGGAGATAGAGGTCGGGGCTGCACCGAATCGAATGACTACGTCTGGATTGGGCCAATTTTCAGTGGTGATTGGATTCAGATAGGAATCATAGCCCCCACATATGAGCGACGAGTCAACATGTTTGCCGAAACGAAGTCCAGATAGAGGATCTGCCAAAATGGGAAAGCTAAGAGATTTTGACAGAGTAGAAAGGGCGTCTGAAGAAACGGAATGGGGATTAGAAGGACCAGCTATGATTAAACCATTTTTGGATTCGGAAAATATATTAGAAATTCTTACTAGATCTTGATCAGAAATGGTAGAAATTCCGGGTGTGATTTTAGTATAAGGACCAACCCTACCTTTGGTTGCAAGAGGATTATTTTTTATGAAATCTACAACTGATTCGTCGGGTGAATCAAGCGGCCCGAGAGGTTTTCTAAATGGGATGTTGAGATGCACAGGACCAGGAGACATGCCATTGCATTCAGATAAGGATCTAGCAATAGCGGAGCGGAGAGATCGGAATTTGCGCTCGTTGAGTTCGGGTTCGGGAAGGGTACGGTTCCAACGTGTTGATTTTGAAAAAATATTATCCTGAAAAATAGTTTGGTTTGATCCGCTATAAAGAAGATCTGAGGGACGATCTGCGGTGAATAATAACATAGGGGTGCGAGAGAGATCCGCCTCTATCACAGAAGGATGAAGATTGGCAGCGGCAGTTCCAGATGTACAAACAATGGGAGTGGGCAATCCTGTTCTTTTTGCCCTCCCAAGTGCAAAAAATCCAGCTGACCGTTCGTCTAGATGGACGTAGGTTGTGAACTCGGGATTGGTTAGCATGGCGAAGGATAGGGGGGCAGATCTTCCTCCCGGAGTTATGCAAGCGTGTTTAATTCCTGCCCGAAGTAGTTCCTCTACGATTACTGCACCCCACAGAGTGTTTACACTGTGTGAAATCATGAGAGGGTAAGGGAATTGAGAATGGGTTGGAATTTCAATTGGATCTCGTCCCACTCTTCTTGAGGATCGGAGTTGGATACGATTCCGGCGCCTGCGTATAGCATAACCTCATTTTTATGTGCGACAGCAGATCGAATGGAAACGGCAAATTCACCATTCCCATCGTGATCGAACCAACCGAACGGGCCGCCATACCAACCACGATTGAATGGTTCCATGGAACGAATGATATCTTGGGCCATGTTTGAAGGAATACCGCTAATAGCAGGAGTGGGATGGAATGCGTTTGCGATAGACAAGATATGTTCATTTGCATCTAGTTTGGCTTTCATGGTAGTCCAGATGTGTTGAACTGTTTCTAATTTTTTGATTTTTTGTGGTGTGGTCTCAATGTCAGTAGCGAAAGAGCTCATTTTCGAGTTTAGAGTATCGAGAACTAACGAATGTTCGTGTTGGTTTTTAGAACTCGCTAATAGTTCTTTTGCCAAGGTTACATCGGTGAGTTCTGAATCCCCTCTTGCGATAGACCCTGCCAAAATTTCCGTTTGAATCGTGTTTCCGTCTAGTGAAACTAAGAGCTCTGGTGTGGCCCCAAACATTGTGTTTCCATCTAATGGTTCAAAAAGAAAATGATAACATCCTGGGTTTTGATCACGTAAAGTATAGAAGGTGTTGAGAGGGGATAGGGGATGCTTTAGGGTTGCTTTGAGAGACTGGGCAAGGACAATTTTATCTAGAGATTTATTTTCTATTATGCTCAAAACGTCAGTTAATTGAGAGGTCCAAAGATTGCGGGAAACGGAAGGAGTTAGTTTGGTTAATCGAGAGGGAAGGAGGGAGTAAGAAGAAACCGGTGTTGATTCTAGTTTAGATTTTAAAGATAAAAGATTGAGTTCGACTTGAATGGGATCGATACCATTCCCATACTCATTCAGGATTAATTCAAATCCGTTCTTAGACTGAATGAGTTGGACCCGGGGTAAGACGAAGAGGGCAGATGGAAATCCAGACCAAGGTGGAGATTCTTTGTGGCGTGCATCAAACGAAAATCCGCCGAAAAACTTTAGAGGAAATATTTTGCTGCCAATAGTGTCGATGTCGGTGTTAGATAGTGAAAGGATGGCATCATTCATTATTTGTTCAAATCTGTCATCTCCCAAAGCAGATAGTGTGATTGCAGATCCGAATGAAATAGAGAAGGGTTGATTGGGAGAAGACCAGATGGTCCGGGGGGATTCCATCATATGGAAA
>JAPYRM010000045.1 GCA_029941175.1 Halobacteriales archaeon | reverse complement strand
TTTGGGGAGTCTTTTTTTCCACACGGTGTCTGTATCGAATTCCACAAGTGCTTCAGATCCTTGAATAGTAGTTTGAGGAACAGGAGAGAGAGTTCTACTAGGTACAGGCCAGGTTATTTTGACCATATCAGGTCTAAAGTTAGAGAGAACATGGGAATCTTCAATTGAGATGGTGTCGCCCACATCGAACATATAAGATCCTAAAATGGCGATCATGCCCGCATTGTCACTGAGAAAGCGGGGGTCGGGGGCAAAATATTCAGCACCCCTGTCAGTGCACATGCTTTCGAGTATGTCTTGTAGACGGGCGTTGTTTCCGACCCCACCTCCAAGTATGAATTCGTCGCAATGTAATAGGGATAGGGCACGTTCTGAAACTTCTGCTAGAATGGAAAATATGGTTTCTTGGAGTGAAAAACATACATCTTCGATGGGATGGCCTTGATCGTAAGCGGTGATTGCTGCAGTTGTTAGTCCAGAAAAAGAAAAATCCATTCCTTTAACTATATAGGGAAGATCGAAAAAATTGCCATCCAATGCTGTTTTTTCTATTTTTGGTCCCCCGGGATGTGCCCATCCAACGTGACGGGCGAATTTATCCAGAGCATTTCCTACCCCCGTGTCCATTGTCTCTCCTAATACTCTATAATAGCCGTTATAGTAACCCAAAAGGTGTGCATTTGCACCGCTTGCATTGAGACAAACGGGGGTAGAAAATTCTGAAAAATGCCTACCTACTTCTAGATGTGCAAGCATGTGATTAACACCGATGAGGGGAACATTGAAAGTTCCAGAAAGGGCTCGAGCAGCAGTTGCGCATATACGAAGGCAAGGGCCCAGTCCAGGTCCTCTAGAAAAGGCCACTGCATCAGGGGGAGCTTCTAATTTGGTAAATATAGTCTCGATAACCTGTGGTAACGCTTTTCTCATGTGTTCTGCTGCCTCTTTGGGATGCAATCCACCACTATCGGGCAGATATGGAATAGTCTCGATGTGTACTGTGTTGGAATTGGAATCAAAAATTGCAGCACTAGCTGCCCAAGCAGTTCCTTCAATGCCCAAAGTAACAGTCATATTTAAAGCACCGTTCTCATTGGCGTAGGGATGGAAGGTGATTATCTCTATTGGTTGAGAGTTGGGTGTAGAAAGTTTACAATAAGTGCTATTTCCATCTAGTATAACTACACTTTCCACAATGGAATCGGTCGTGATGTTCTGCTAGAAAAGAAGCGTCGCATTCTGGGCAGCGTTCGTTCTGAGCGGATCCATCATTACCGTAATTTTCACGAGCCCCCATTTATTCTTCCTCTGTATCTTCGACGATAGATTGGTTTCGAAGGATGATGTGGTCTTGTTCAATTGATTGGGCGAAATCAGAATTTTCATAAATCTTTGCGTCTCCAATGGTTTTTCGCGTTCCAAACTGAGTTCTGAGCTTTCGGATTATGACTTCTTCTGTGTTTTTATTTAATCTCGCCGCTAGATTGTCTCGAACTTCAATGCGATTGGGAGTTGACCCTGCATGGTCAATTAGGAAAGAAACGTCCACCCTATGTAATAGAGGATTGGAAGTTTCGGATAAAATAGTTATTTCCATTAGTGGGTACATTTTTCGGTCTTATCTAAAAGTATTTCGAAGGCACTACAGGTCAAATTAGGTGGTCATGGGGAAAATAGAATCGATATCTCCATCAAATTGAGAAAGAAGGTTCCAAGCATCTTGTTTGGTAGCAGAGGTTACGATTACATGGACCATTCCCATGTTTGGTTGGCCATAGATTATGCTGGATTCGACAGGAGCTAGCATGATTGCAGGCAGGGTTGCTAGGTCTTCCTCCCCGATTACTAAAATTTGAGAAGATCCATCTTGGTGATTGATTGCTTGATTGATAGCTTGGACTAGTTCGTGTGTCAGAACTCCAGGTGGATTTTTGAGTTCAGTGAAAAAATCTATAGTTTGAAGAGGGGGAAGAAAATCGACGAGTTCGCGATTGGTTAAGTGATCAATTATAGATACATCTGGAGAAATTCCTGCTGATTCAAAATGGGATGTTACTATATCACCTATAGTAATGATAAGAGGGCCCAAATGTGGAAGTAAATCGTTTGTATCCACATATAGAGGGCCCATTGGTTCTCTTAGTTTATCTCGGAGTTGAAGAGGAAGGCTAAGGGGATTTGGCAATAGTTATCTGACTTTTAGAGCATACCGACCTGGTTCGCTTATCCCCATAATTTGTGCTACGTCGGATTGTTGGGGGTGGATAATAACGACATATCCACTCCAATCATCAGTGATACTAGCAGATCCACATGCAGAGCAAGTTTCTGCTTTTTTATCATTTAAAACCCTAAGACAATCTCTACAAGCGAGGCGTTTTTTCGTGGGCATTAATTATCAGCTTCCCTCTCGCGCTTGTCTTTGAGCCATTCATGTTTTCCAAGTCCGGGTTGTTTTGCTGTTAAACCGATCTTAGATTCTCGGGGGTTGCGTTCGTCGATGCTCTTGGTTACAATTCTAGTTCGAACGGGATCATCGACTTTGATGGATTTACCAGACTCGGTCGAGGTTAGTTGTTGGTTTTCTCCATTGAAGCTCAGATATTCATCAGAAATTTGGGAAACGTGTAGGAGACCGTCGATGGGACCGATTCCCACAAATGCTCCGAATTCGACGACTTCTACCACAGTCCCATCAACGACTTCTTGCATTGAAGGATCGAAAGTGATAGCATCGAAATCGGTGGGATAGTAAACTCCCGGGTAACCAGGGAGAACAACGCCTTCTTCAAGGTCGTGTACATGAGTGACACTCACGATGCTGCCTACAGATTTGTCTACACGACCTTCGAGTTTTTCTTGAAGTAACACTTTGATTAGATCTTTGTTTACATCTCCGAGTTTGTCTGGCGGTACTTCTACTGTGTCGATTATTCTAACCTTTTTAAACATATTAGGGCTCCATTATATGTAACGTGTTTTGACCCCTAACGCCAACTACGGGAATACCAGCTCCCAAGAGTCTGTCGCGTAGAGACAAATCGTTTGTTACAACATAGTCTATTTGATGAGTATAAGAAAGCTCCATAAATGCTTCGTCTGCAGCGGCGTTCTCAGTTTTAATGATTTTGCATCTCATTTTAGCTAGATCGAGACCAACACGAGCGGCACGAGAAGCGATTCCTTTACCAGATTTTAGAGAGGAAAGTTCTTGCAGTACTGGTGCAGGAATAACAAATTCGGGAGAGGGGAGTAACAGGTCTAGCTCCTCGAAAATTCTAATTTCTAGTTCGACGGGAACCATCAATGCGTTTGTATCGAGTGCGACAATAACCATAACTCAACTTAAAAGAGTACCAATTCCAATCAATCTCCAACGGGAACCAACACGTCTGCTAATAGCTATTTGAGCTTGCAGGGGTGCAATTATGGGTCGTTTGAGTGAAACCTCACACTCAGATTTTCTAGCGCTTGTGACAGTTCCTACGGTGGTGGTGGTACCAACAGATAACATTAGAGCTTCTCCAGTGTTTATTGGTCCGACCTCCCCAGATTCAGAAGTGCCAACAATACGGTCTAGAAGTTCTACATTCATGGTGAATGAGTCCCAAAGGGGAGGAAGAGTTCCTGGTTTTCCGGCTAGTCTTCCGGTCAAACCATCGCTTTTTGTGAGAGAAGGATCTAGCCCAGTTCCAATTCCTATGAGACCCCCGGGTCCGACTGTGTCAAGAGTAGAATTACCAGCTCGGATGGATTTTATGGTTGATATGATGGGAAGGTATTCAACTTTGCCCGAAGTGGATATGCGCCTTCCGGGAGATATTTCTAATTCATCTCCAACAGAGAACTGTCCTTGAACGAGAGACCCTCCTAAAACACCTCCCACTAACTGGTCCCAAGTTGCCCCAGGACGGTTTATATCAAAACTTCTAGCTACATACATTAGAGGGGGGGATTTGCCATCTCGTTTGGGTGTTGGGATATGTTCTTCTATTGATTTGATGAGAGAATCTATATTGATGTTTTGATCAGCGCAAATGGGAATTATAGGAGCATTTTTAGCTATAGTTCCAGAAAAAAATTCTTTGAGTTTTTCATAGTGGTTTCTGGCAGTTTCCAGATCGACTAGATCTATCTTGGTTTGGGCAATGACTATGTTTGAAATTCCAATAGTTTCTAGGGCCATTAGATGTTCTTCTGTTTGGGGCTGGGGCACTGATTCGGTTGCGCTGACAACTAATACCGCTCCATCCATAAGTGCCGCCCCGGACAACATGGTCGCCATGAGAGTTTCATGTCCAGGTGCATCTACAAAAGAGACAGTGCGTAAGAGATCTGTTTTTTTGTTATGATGGGGGCAGGTTTCAGATAATAGATAAGAAGTTGGGTCTTCGCAATCGGGGCATTTTCTAAATGTCGCGTCTGCATAGCCAAGTCGAATTGAAATGCCACGTTTAAGTTCCTCAGAGTGTTGGTCGGTCCAGGTTCCAGACAACGCTTTTACTAGTGTTGTTTTCCCATGGTCGACATGACCAACAAGGCCTATATTGACTTCGGGGGTAGTTTCTTGTTTCACGATTATATCTTTAAATGTGTAGCTGTGAAAGAAATCTTCTTCGAAGGGGTGAAAAGATTACTGTTCTAGATTGGCAGAAAAATATGAAGAAGAGGTAAAAGGGATGAAACCATATGTTGCTATTATGGGATCTACTAATTCAGCTAACATCGTAGTGATTTGCGGTAGTCGAAGAGAACCGTCTAGAGTTAGGGCGTTGATGGGATATGTGGGAGAAGTGTTAGAAAGTAAAAATTTAGAATATGAGAATATAGATCTAGGGAGTATAGAACTACCAGTTTTCAGGAGTCAGGATCAAAATGAATGGGATGAGGTGACTAGAGAGACTGTAAAGAAGTATCTTGATGCGGATATTTATTTTATCGGTTCTCCAGTATATTTTTTAGGAATTTCGGGGGCACTTAAGAATCTTATTGATCACACACCGTGGCAAGAATTCAAAGAGAAAAAAAGAGTTGCGGGTATTGTGATGTCTGGACGGAATAGACAGCATAATCTAATAAGTGACTCGCAATTGAGACCAATATTCGTTTATTTAGGAGTAGAAGTTGCCAATACGAGCGTCTTTGCTATAGAACCTGATTTCGGAGGTGAGGGCTTTGACTTGGAGAGTCCGGAGGTGAAAAATAGAATAGAAGAGATGGTACAAGAAACAATTGGTTTATCGGAGAGGATGGAAAGAAATGACAAATAAAAGTAACCAAGGTGCTAAATGGAATGAGAGATACTTGTCGGGAGAATATCGTCCGAGGAGTGAAGCTTCGTCTCTAATAAAGATGGCAATAGAAGGGACAGAAGGAAAGGGAAAACGTTGTCTGGAGGTGGCTTGTGGAAATGGGAGGAATTCTGTGTATTTGGCAGAAATGGGTTACGAAGTAGATGCAATAGATGTTTCTACTATTGCTTTGTCAAGAGCAAAGGAGCGGGGGGTGAATGCAGGGGTGAATGTTAATTGGATATTAGGAGATATTGATGAATTTGAGTTTGCAGAGGGAGAATATGATGTCATAGTGGTTGACTTCTTTTTTTGTGAAAAAAATATGATGCAAACGATTAAGAAGTCACTGAGACCTGGTGGGAGGATCATATACGAACATCACATTAGAACAGAAAATAAGGTGGAGAGAGGCCCAAGTAAAGATAAATATCGATTTAAATCAAACGAGCTGCTGAATCATTTCAGAGATATGACAGTCATATACTATAAGGAGGGGATTCGAAGAGTGGATAGGGGATCGATGGCGGTGGCGTCGCTTGTTGCACGGAAAACTAAAGAGGAATCCCAAAAATATCCTGATGAGATTGGGGGATCGATGTCACAGAAGTGATAAACGAATGAAGATACTAACATAGTCAAAGATGAGCTCCAAAAAAGAGAAAATTACTGCTGCAGAAGCCATTCTTCGTTCGTTGTCTCTCCAAGGCGTAGAATATTTGTTTGCTAATTATGGAACGGATCACACTCCATTGATAGAAGCGGCTGCAAAGATCAGAAGAGGGGATGGGAAGATGCCAGAAGTTGTTGTTTGTCCCCATGAATTTGTTGCACTTAGTACCGCTCATGGGTACACAGCTGCCACCGGGAAGCCTCAGGCTGTGTTGGTTCATGTGGATGTGGGAACTCAAAACCTCGGTGCAGCAATGCATAATGCCCATCGGTCGAATATTCCAGTGATAATAATATCTGGGCTGGCCCCGGTAACCGACGTGGGCCATGTTGGGTCAAGAGATCATGTGGTGCACTATCTACAGGATACTTTTCAGCAATCGGATATCGTCAGAGAGTACTGCAGATGGGTGACAGAATATAGGCCCCCTGCAAATCCAGTTTCTATGATCAGACGTGCGGTTGCTTTATCGAAAGGGCCTCCGGCAGGTCCGGTCTATTTGACAGCTGCAAGGGAAGCATTAGAAGTAAAATGTTCATTGGATTTCAGAGGTCCAATTTCAATTAGAACGACAGGTGCGGACGAAAAGACTGTTAAAGATATTTCTTCGTTTGTGGAATCTTCAGAACGTCCAGTAATAATTACTAGTCAAATGGGAAGACCTCCCGTAAATGAAAATGTTTCTGCGTTGATAGAATTTGTTGAAGTTTCAGGGACGGGGGTAATTGAGCATTCTCCATGTGTGTTGAATTTTCCACGAAATCATCCACAACATATGGGTTTCGTTCCGGGTGATGTTTTTGATCATGCTGATTTAATAATATTGGCCGATACAGATGTTCCATGGGTCCCCTCTATTTCGGCCCCACCAAAGGAAATTCCAATAATTCAAATTGAAAATAATCCACTGAAGCACACATACCCACATTGGGATTTTGATATAGATATGGCAATAGCTGCAGATCCTATTGAGACACTGAAATTAGTATCTGAAAAATTAGATCCAGCAGATGGCGAAAGTGGACGGTTGTTTTGGGGAAATATCAGTGCAGAAAAAAGGGAAAGTCGAATTGAAAGTGTCAATGGACAAATTAAGGATAACAAATTAAATTCTGCAACTATTTCTGCCGTCATCAATAGAGTGAAGGACAAAAATGCAATGATAGTAACGGATGCTACCACTAGCACGGGTGGCATACTAAATAATTTAGAGTTGATCAATCCAGGAAGTTACATTGCAAAGTATGGATCTGGAC
>JAPYRM010000044.1 GCA_029941175.1 Halobacteriales archaeon | reverse complement strand
ATTTAGCATGAACAAATCTCCTAAAAAAAAGATTTCTGCTACCTCTAATTCTATGTTGAATTTATACACTCACTATGGGCGGGATCATCATTTCCACATTTTTTGTGGAATACTTGGAACTCTTCTCGGACGCTTTTCTGGTCTATTACCCGCATTTTTCTTAGGCCTAGCAATTGATTTAGTCTTCTTCGATCAGGGTCTCCCTTCTTCTTATATCTTCTCTTCCCAACTCAAATCGTTTTCCCCATCTTCAACTCTTATACTTTTTTCTGGAATAATCGCACTATCATTTTTTATCGGAGCAGTTTCCATGTGGATCGGGGATCGGGGTTGGAATGCATTTGCCCAAGAGATACAACATGCACTTCGAATAGACGCGTATGATGCTCTCCAGAGCTTATCAATGAATTTTTTCGAGGATTCTAGAACTGGGGAGTTATTGAGTATCCTTAACAATGACGTCAATCAATTAGAAGACTTTCTTAGTACCAGTTTTAGTGACGCACTTAGACTTGTAGTGATGGTTATCGGAGTGGGCTTCATCCTATTTTTACTTAACCCCGAACTCACCATTGTGGCCATGTTCCCAGTTCCTATAATTGCAATTTTAGCCTATCTATTTGTTAGGAATATTCATCCAAAATACGTCTCAATGAGATCCAGCGTTGGGGGATTGACTTCAAGATTAGAAGATAATCTTAGTGGTATTGAGGTAATCCACACAGAATCTACCCAACCCTACGAAAAAGGTAGGGTATCTGACTCTTCATCTGAGTATTACAGTACCAATTGGGCAGCAATTTCTACCCGAATAAAATTCTTCCCCCTGGTGACTATAATTACTGGCATTGGATTTGTCTTAACTTTCACTGTCGGTGGGCTCTGGGTTCTATCCGGTCCACCTCTGGGATTCACCCGTCCCCTGACCCCTGGAACTTTTGTAACTTTCGTCATTTACGTCCAACAATTCATTTGGCCAATTGCTCAGTTTGGACAAATAGTTAATACTTACCAGCGTGCCAAAGCGTCTAACTCTCGTATATTTGATCTGCTAACCCAATCCTCTTCTATTGTAGAATCACCCGACGCAGTTGATTTTTCATCACTCAATGTGACTCTCAACTTTAATCACGTTTCTTTCCGTTACCCCTCTCTTGAAAACTATGTCCTAAAAGACATTTCTTTCCAATTAAAAAAAGGAGAAACATTAGGTATCGTTGGAGCTTCTGGGAGTGGAAAAACTACCCTCGTAAAACTTCTCGCACGTTTATACGACGTTGATGAAGGATCAATATGTATCGAGGATCAAAACATTCAAGAAATGACCTTATCTAGTCTCCGAAAGTCCATCGCATATGTTAGCCAGGATAGTTATCTCTTCTCTGGAACTCTCCGCGAAAACATAAAGTATGGACAAAACGATGCGACCGAACAACAGATAATTAAAGCAGCGAAAACCGCACGAATTCACGAGTTTATTTCCACTTTGCCAGATGGCTATGACACCCAAATTGGAGAGCGTGGAGTGACCCTGTCCGGAGGCCAAAGACAACGAGTAGCATTAGCCCGGGCATTGGTAAAACAATCTCCAATTTTTGTTATCGATGAGGCAACACGATATCTTGACACAGAAACCGAATCTGACATCCGAGAAAGTCTATCCAATTCTTCCTCCGACCGAATTACAATTGTAATTTCTCACCGCCTCGTTTCAATCCATAACTCAAACAAAATCATAGTATTGGAAGATGGAAAAATAACTACAAGTGGGACTCACGAAGATCTTCTACAAAATAGCCCTATGTACGCTTCTCTCTGGAAAATCCAGTCAACCCCGCCTTGAAATTAATTCTTCCCATACCAACCCCATTTAGGCAAAAGACAACAGTGCCAATAGTACCGCTCCCATAACCACAATACTCGCACCCATTGCCAACTTGAGAGTAACTCTTTCTAATCTCTGCAAGAATAAGAACGACATCCCTGCGACCCACAGTGGACTAGTTTGCATTATTGGAAAAACAATAGTCACCGGTCCAGACGATATCGCAAGGAAATATGCTATCAAAAACCCTGTGTTTCCTATGGCTGCAACTACCATCCACCGCCAACGCGAATCTTTCATTGCGATCAGCTTTGGCAATTTACCGCTCCACCAAAGATATGCAAAGAAAACAATTGCACCTGCCGTAGCCTTGAGTGCCAACCCAACTAATATGGGGGTTCCTTCTTCTAATCCCATCTTATTGAAAACAGGATCGAGAGCATAGAAAAAAGAGGCCAATAGCGTAATCATAATACCTCTCCAAGATGCTTTAGATTTTTCTTTATTCGTTGCAATTTCCACAGATACTAGCGCAACTCCTGCAAATATCATCAGTATTCCTATGATATTTTCTAATGATAACGTTTCACCTAGCAATACAACTGCAGCAATGGCCGCAATTACTGGATTTGATGCTTTTATAGGCTCTGCTCTACTCGCACCAATATGCCGAATCCCTTCATAGTACAACGACCTCGCAAACACAGTTCCGACAATTCCTGCAACAATGAATGCCCCCATCGAACGAAACGTTAGTCCATGATTGGGATAGTGAATCGCAAATGCGAGCGGGATAAACACAATAAGGTTTACAACAATAACCACTGATAAAATATCAGATGATTTGCTCCTCTCTGTACCCAATCGTACCGCAATTGATGTTGTTGAAACAAACAATGCAGCCAAAACAGAAAATAAAATTGCATCCATTTCTGACATGATTCCTATCTTCTACGAATGTCCTTAGTATATTTTAATAAATCTGTTCTCACCTCCTCAAATCCTAACATTTCCATAAGATTATTACCCCTCCTTTCGATGAAGTATACACAAGTTCATGCAAATAGCAATTATTGGTGGCGCGGGAACTATCGGATCAACTATAGCTTATTCTTTATCTGTGATGGACCCCGAACTTGAGATTTTTTTAGTTGATATTGACCAAAATTCTGCACATGGACATTCATTGGATTTATCTTATTCTTCTGCACATTTTTGCCATTCTGTAGGCTCGGCCTTTTCCTTTACTAACTCAAACACAGTCAAAACAATCTCTCTTGAATCCTTGCACAGTCTAAATCCTGACCTTTTGATCATAACTGCAAGCTTTCCACGCCCTGTAGACTCATCTAAAAAATCTTCCACTAAGGGTTGGAGGCTAGAATTTTTAAAGCTAAATAAACCACTAATCGTCGAAATAGCTACCTATTTACAATCAATGAATCCCATCCCCGTTATCGTTGTCACAAATCCTCTTGATAGGATGACTTACCATCTTTGGAAAACTTCTCATTGGCCAAGAAAGTTTTTCTTTGGATACTCATTATCCGAACAAGCAAGAATGGCATATTATATCTCCCAACTTAAACAGGTATCCTCTTCTGATGTATATTGTCCCGTCCTCGGAGAGCATGGGGATCATGTTGTCCCAATTTTCTCCAGAGCACAAGTTCAAAATAAGCATATAAATTTCTCCTTACAAGAACGTCAAAATCTCACTGAACAAGTGCGCGATGCTGCGTACGAAGTCATTCGTCTACGAGGAACTCAAGATTCTTCAAGATGGGTAACCGGAAGAGGGGTTTCTTTGCTAGCTTTGGCCTTATTATCTCACGACATTTCTTCTCCTATACCTTTATCTGTGCCTTTGGATGGTGAGTATGGTTTCAACGACGTTTGCTTAATAGTCCCCGTTTTATTTTCCAATAAAAAAGTTACTAAAATAGTAGAATGGGACCTTTCCGAAGAAGAAAAATTAGGATTACAATCAGCTTATGATTCAATCAAATCAGATTGTGTGTTGTAGTTATACTAAACTTCCACCATCAACTGCAAGCTCAGACCCTGTAATGAATCCATTTTCTGGATCCGCTAGAAATAACGCTGCTCTAGCTTGATCTTCTGGCTTCCCCCACCTGCCCACTAATATGGCATCTACAACCTCCCCCGATCTTTCTTTTTCTTCTCCCACTGGAGATCCAGTTCTAGTTGGGGACAGTGTATTGACTCGTATTTCTGGAGCAAGTATCCTGGCCATAGACCGTGAAAAACTAACTATTGCTGCTTTTGAAGCGGCATATGCTGGCGCATCTGCTCTACTGCGATGCGCAGAGGTTGAAGAAACATTCACTATTCTCCCACCACCTCCTCTTTTCATTGATTTAGCAACTTCTCTTGTGCACAAAAAAGTTCCTCTAACATTCACAGCAAAAACCCGATCAAATGTCTCTACAGAAAGATCAAAAAGACCATCATGATCACTAATGGCGACGTTATTAACAAGAACGCTTATTGGCCCCCATTCATTTTCAACTGATTCCACCATCCGTTTCACTTGATTTTCATCTGTGACATCTGCTATTACTGATATGGCTTCTCCCCCCGCCTGTTTTATCAGTTCAACTGTACCCGCCGCACGCCCTTCATCAACATCAACCACTGCAATTTTGGCACCTTCTCTAGCAAATAATTCTGCAGTTTTACGTCCAATATTTCTACCTGCACCTGTTATCACCGCAACGTCCCCTTTAAGTTTTTCTGGATCTCCTGTTGCCATAACTTACAAAATCTTTTATTTATAGATATATGCTTCTATCTGGCCATCTTAGAGGAACGCTAATGAGCTCTAGTCTCAAACACGCGGAGCGATCCCCCGAAAAAATTCACTATGTGGGGAAATCCCTCCCACGTCCCGATGCCAAAACGAAAGTAACGGGAAGTGCCCAATATGTGATGGATTTTTTCCCCGACGACTTGCTTTATGCAAAACTCATTCAAAGCACCCATTCCCACGCTGAGTTAGTTGACATTGACATCTCAAAGGCAGTTACTTTGGAGGGCGTTGTAGGAATTTTTACTTCGGATGATGTCCCTTCTATCCGTAGGGGACAATTCATCCTGGACCAACCCATTTTTGCCATTGATAAAGTTCGGTATGTAGGTGAGCCAATCGGAATTGTCGTTGCTGAAACAGAAGAAATAGCAGAAGAAGCACTCACCCAGATAAAAATTAAATACAAACCTCTCCCTGGAGTTTTTTCTTTTGAAGAAGCCCTTTCTACAGCACCTCCCGCAACTGTCCACGACGCTATTCGGGATTATGAAGTCGCAGTTTCGGGGGATGACCCACGACACCAACAAATAACCCATATATCTAATTCAGAAGACTGTCCCCCCAATTTACTATATGTAGTAGATGGTTCTTCTGGAGATTTAGAATCTCAATTTAAATCTTCAGATTTGATAGTAGAGGAAACATACGAGTCCAAAGCTTTCCAGAATTGTTGCATGGAACCTCATGTGGCAATTGCCCATAACACCCCTGAACAATTGCTTATCTGGACTTCTCACCAAGTTCCTCACCAAGTAAAAAAAGAATTACTCGAAATCTATCCTACTTTGTCCGCAGACAATATAGCTGTAAAAACCTTTTATGTGGGCGGCGGATTTGGCAATAAAGAAACTGCGTTTATAGAACCACGTATAGTTGCAGCAGCCCTGCACTTCGATAGACCTGTTCGATTATCTTTCTCACGCGCAGACGAATTTTTATTGAGCCGAACCAACGTTCAAACACACGTTAAGGATGGGGTTTCTAAAGACGGAAAGCTTCTAGCACGTGAAGTTTCAATCAAATTTAATGTGGGTGCCTACAACGAAGAGGCCATTAGGATGGTTCGTGGACTACCGCATGTAGTATATGGTTCTTACCATATAGGCGCGGTAAAATGGCATTGCGATGCTGTCTATACCAATCTCCCTCCTGCAGCAGCATTCCGCGGGTTTGGGAAACCAGAAGTAAATTGGGCCTTGGAGCGTCATATGGACAAAACTGCACATAAACTAGGATTGGACCCTCTAGATTTTCGCGCAAAAAATATCCTCAGAGAAGGTGATCAAAATGCAATTGGAGAAACTCTCGGACCTAATGACACCGAAGGATGTTTGCGCTTACCAATATGCCATTTACGCGAATTAGACCTATCTTATTTGAAATCCATTTACCCTTCTCCTGAATGGGTACTTGGGACTGGATTTGCTTATGGAAATAAACCCGTTTCCCGTTTACGCACTTCTATTTCTGCTAGATTAAAATATGGCCCTTTACTTGAAATCAGCACGGGGGCACCTGATATAGGCCAAGGGGCAGAATCAATGCTTACTCAAATAGCTGCAGAAGAATTTGGACTCGACCCTTCCCATATTAAGATAATAGCTGGTAACTCCGAAGTCGTTCCATTAGACCCCGGACCAACTGGGAGTAGGTATACCTATCATGCGGGAAACGCTCTAAAACTGGCCTTATCCGAAATAAAAGAAAAAGCGTTTAACATAGCTTCTTCGCATTTTTTCAATGACCTCTCCATAGAACAACTCTCACTATCAAGCGAAGGTATCATTTCTCCAATAAAATCTTCGAAGAAATCTATCTCTCTCAATGATTTTTTCCCTAAAAACCACGAAAACTCCCCACTTCACCAAAATGATTTATCCCACACTGCCATATTCGACTCTCGTGTTTCTGGTGAATACCATGCCTTTTGGACTCCAATAGGACAAGCAGCAATTGTTGCTATCAACAACCTAACTGGCTTAGTGAAAGTACTCCATTTCTGTACAGCTTGCGACGTAGGGCGGGCAATCAACCCCTCTATAGTAGAGCAGCAATTAGAAGGAGGAGCCGCCCAAGGCATTTCTAGTGCCCTATATGAGGAAGTTATCTATGAAAATGGACACATTACCAATTCCAATTTCAAGGATTACCGTATTCCCACCGCATCTGAGTTAGATTTTGACTCTACAATCATTATTTTGGAATCCAACGAAACTTCTGGTCCGTACGGGGCAAAAGGGATAGGGGAGATGGGTGTTATGGCAGCAGCTCCCGCAATAGGCAATGCTATTTATGATGCAATTGGAATTGATATGAACATCATTCCTATCACCCCTGAGCGAATTTTAAAGGCAATACTTGACAACGATTAACCCTCCGATCTCATTTAATAAGTTATAAACCCCCACTATTCTAAATCTGAACCATATAATGAGTAGAAACACCATCGATTGGGTCGGATTAAGAGAATTCATAAGCCGCGTAGAGGAAGTGCCCGGCGAGATAGTTCATATCGACAATGCACATTGGGATCGTGAAATGAGTACAATTTCACATGAGCTTTGCCGTCATCATCCCCGCCCTGTACCGGCCCCCATTTTCGATAATAT
>JAPYRM010000043.1 GCA_029941175.1 Halobacteriales archaeon | reverse complement strand
GTTCGCGATAGTTCATTTTAATAATCAGTACGATGCATATAATGGAAGTGGTGGTGCCCCTGAAGAAGCCAATTTATCCACATGTCAAAAACTCGCTTCTGAACAAAAAACAGAAAACGAGTTTCAAAACCTCGACACTCAACCAACCGAGGACGAACTCAAAATGCCAACAAAAGGTGGACTTTCTGTAACAGTCCCCGGCGCTCTAGCAGGATGGCAAGATCTACTCGAAAAGTATGGGACAATCTCCCTTTCAGACGCATTTGAACCTGCAATCAAATACGCAAGAGATGGTTTCCCCGTAAGTGAATATATTTCTTGGCAATGGTCCTTTGCTTCAAATAGAATTACACCTTTCCCTGAAACCGCACTCACTTATCTTCCTAGTGGTTCTCCACCGGCCCCTGGGGACATTTTTTCAAATACAAAACTAGCTGATACATTTGAGCTAATATCCAAACATGGAATTTCAGAATTTTACAACGGAGACTTGGGAAAAAATATGGTCGATGTTGTACGAAAAGACGGGGGACTTTTATCCCGTTCGGATCTCGAAGAACATAATGGGGTGTGGTGCGATCCAATATGCACTAATTACCGTGGCATCGATATACTTGAGGCCCCTCCCAACGGCCAAGGACTAATAGCACTCGAAGCGATAAACATTGCAGAAAACTTTGATCTCCCTTCTTCTATCACAGATCCAGACCGGATCCACACCCTCGTTGAAACCTTCAAGATAGCAGTTTCAGATGGGCACAAATACATCTCTGATCCAAACATGGTAGATATTCCTATCAAAAAAATGCTATCAAAAAAATATGCGCAAAAACGTGCCGAAGAAATAGGTGACACTGCCAGTTCTTATATTCCCAAAGCTGCCCCCACTGGCAACGATACAGTTTATATTTCTGTCGTTGACAGCGAAGGCAATGCCGTTTCATTTATCAACAGTATTTTCATGGCTTTTGGAAGTGGACTCTCTTCAAATGGTTTCTTAATTCACAATCGAGGATGTTCTTTCAGCCTAAACCCAAAACACGCAAATTGTATATCTCCTACTAAAAGACCATTCCACACAATCATACCCGCAATGCTCCGAAAAAATGGAGAGTTCAAGGCATCTTGGGGTGTCATGGGTGGCTCTATGCAACCACAGGGACATCTACAAGTTTTGCTATCTTTGGTGGACTTAGGTCTCAACCCCCAGGCCGCAATGGATGCCCCTCGATTCAGATGGGTAAATGGAAATAAAATTGCCCTAGAAACCAGTCGAATCCCTGATAGCACCGTTGCCGAACTACGCAAAAAAGGACATGATGTCCTAGAAGAACATCTTTTCTTTAATCCAAGAGAACATTTCGGAGGTGGACAATTCATTTATTCAGATCAAAAAGGCACCCTCATCGGTGGATCAGATCCCCGTAGGGATGGGATTGCGATTGGGTATTGATAGTTATTTTTCATCAATTTTATTACTTCAATTTAAACCCATACCTATCATTACTTAACAATATTACTAACACGCACTCAACATGTCTCTTCTAAAAATTTCTTTTAAATCTTTTAAAGACAAACCCGAACTCGACAAAACTGCATCTTTTCTTTACGGGGTGAGTGCACTTTCCATGATGGGTGTGACATTTATCTCTCCCGTTTTTCCTCTAATGTTTTTAGAAATCGGAATGACCGAAGTGGACATGGCAAATATGATCGCATGGTTTACATTTCCTGCTCTAATTTTCATTCCACTTTGGGGTTTCATAGCCGACCGTTTCCAAAGAAAAATAGTTCTCGCTGCTTCTCTATTACTCTTCGGTATCTGTGGAACTGCTATCTTTTTCACAGACCATATGCAAACAATACTTTGGTTACGTTTTGCGCAGGGAATTGGGGTCAGTGGAGTCATGCCCATGACTGGTACCATCCTTGGCGATATGTTTTCCAAAGAAACAGATCTCGAAGTAGGGTCCCAGGGATTGAGAGTAGTTTCTATAAACATAGCCAAATTTTTCTATCCCATTGTAGGAGGGCTCTTGGGAGGAATAGCTTGGAATTTACCTTTCTTGTTTTTCTTCATAGCCATACCTGCTGGACTATATACTCTCAAATACATGCCAGAAATGGGAACTGAAGAAAAAGAACCTAGTACAACTTCTTTTGCTTATTTCCATTCGATATGGAATGCCCTCTTTAACTGGTCTGTGATAATCTCCTATGCCGTGGTTTTCATGAGATTCTTCATCAAATATGGTGTCTACACATTCTTGCCATTCATGGTATTAAAATACGGCATGTCCGCTGCAGAAGCAGGTCTTGTATTCAGCATGATGAGCTTGGGCTTAGCATCCGTGGCAACTCAAGTCAAACGTCTAGCAAATAGTAGATTTCAGATCAAATACATAGTTTTGACTGGTATGGTTTTCATAGGGATAGTTTCTATTGGTTTTAGTCTTGCAACTTCTCTTATTTCTTTCTTATTCGTTGGCCTTCTTTATGGCATAATGGAGGGTTTCGCCGCAGGCTTGGAAACTAGCCTACTGACCCAAAACACTTCTCGGGATATCAGGGCCGGAATAGTCTCAATCGGTTCTTGGGTCCGAAATCTGGGAAAAACCATATCTCCTTTATTTTTCCTTTATGTTGCTACCCACCCTGAATTATTCATTCCATTATCTAATATTCCATTTTTAAATCTGGACCCCGCGGCCATATCCGGACCCGATTACGGATTTATTATCTCAGGACTGTTTGGCACTCTCGGCGCAATTACGCTAGCAATTTTAATTGCCATTTCTTGGCTACTCAAAAAAATAAATTCCACCTCCTAACCATGCCCAATTCAAAAACTTACCCCTTCTGTCAAATATCGAGAGTGTTAAGTTCATCACATGCACGCCTCATTCCATGAAGGCGACCGCAAGAGCCCATCCTATCCAAGGACTCATAAAATATCATGGAATGCGCGATTCTATACTCAGGCTTCCCTACCACGATAGTATTAGTGTTTGCACAGCCCCAAGTAGCACTACTACTACTGTGGAATTTGATCCAAATTTAAAATCTGATCAATATTCTATCGATGGAAAAAATCTCCAAGGCCGATCTTCCGAACGTGTAAAAGCAGTTGTAGATCGAGTACGAGAATTGGGAAATATCTCTCACCATGTGAAACTTGAAAGTACAAATTCGTTCCCTTCTAATATAGGACTTGGATCTTCTTCATCAGGCTTCGCAGCTGCTGCTTTGGCATTATCAACAGCGGCAAATCTCGACCTTTCTTTGGAAGAAATTTCTACTATCGCTAGACGTGGATCTAGTTCCGCAGCCCGGTCCGTGACTGGGGGATTTTCCATCCTACGTTCGAGTGAAAACGATCTTGAATGTAAATCATATAGTATAGACGATGGTTTCAACGATGATCTCCGAATCATTGTCGCAATTGTTCCTGCGTATAAAGAAACAGAATCTGCTCATGCAGAAGCTACTGAAAGCCACATGTTCCACGCAAGAGTAAAACACGCAGAATCTCAAATATTCAAAGCACTTGATGCAATAGAAATCGGAGATTTTGATGGTATATTTTCACTTGCAGAACTGGATTCTATTTCCTTAGCTGCAACCACTATGACCGGCCCAAAAGGATGGATTTACTGGAAGCCAGAAACACTATCTATTTTTGAAAATATTCGCACTTTGAGAGAAGGTGGCGCAGAAGCATATTTTTCAACTGATACCGGTGCCACAGTTTATATTAATACAAGGGAAAAATATGCTTCCCAAATTTCGGATTCTATATCTGATCTCGGAATCGAGACTCAAACGTGGCACGTGGGGGGTCCTGCAACCATCTTAGATCGTAAAGAAGATTTGTTTTAATTTTCAAAAATATAATCTGTTTCTTCATATCCTTCCCCATCTCCTAAACCTCGATATCTCCCACCATTTCTTCCGTCACCATTTGCAAGTTTAATCATGGGTTCTATAATCACATCTGGATCATGATTCATATTCTTTAAAGGGTCTTCTACAAAAGCTGCTTCGCTGGTCCTGACCCCTCCTGGCGGCGGTGTAAATATCAATGAATCCACAGGTGTATCCTTCAGTTCCAACGACAAAGTCCAATGAAAACCCTCTGCTCCAAACTTAGAAGAAACATATGGACTTCTTTTGATTCTCCCTTTTTTACCATGCCCCGATGTGATATGGATTATTCTCCCTTTTTTTCTATTTAACATGCCCGGAAGCACAGCCCTAGTGCACAAGAAACAACCACGCAAATTGGTGTTCATCACTTCATCCCATAACTCAAGAGGAACCTTTGCAACCGAGTATTCCTCACCCACTAGTGTTAATTGTTTTACACCCGCATTATTAACTAGAACGTCTGCCCCTCCAAACTCTTCTGAGATTCCAATCAATCGTTCCACATCATTTTCATTTCCCACATCGGCAACAACAGGAATGGCCTCTCCACTCCCTTTGACTTTCCCCATCAATTTTTCTAGTTCTCTCCCATCTATATCTCCACAAATAACCGTTGCTCCTTCTTTAATAAAACCAGTCGCCATGGCTTCTCCCAATCCCGCAGCAGCACCTGTCACAATAATTACTTTATCCGTAAGTCTCATACAATTCTATCTGTAAGGAACCCACGTAACATTTGCGACAAGAGGATGCTTTTATGTTTTGAGATAGGTTATCCACCATGACACAATCAATTGGGTTTGTTGGTTTAGGGATAATGGGTCTCCCCATGGCAAAAAATCTATTAAATGCAGGATATTCTGTAATCGGTTATAATCGGTCTAAACATAGATTGAAAGAATTAGTTAAATCTGGTGGAACTTCTGCAAAAACGGCAAAAGAAGTCGCAGAAAACGCACAAATAGTTATCACTTGCTTGCCCAATTCTCAATCAGTTTCCAACATAATTTTCCAAAACGAAGGTCTAGCCGAAGGATTTCAAAATGGGAGTATACTCATAGATTGTTCCACAATATCTCCTAAAGTCACCGTGGAGATTGCAGAAACACTCAACAATTCGGGTGTCTCTCTACTTGATGCCCCTATCTCTGGTGGGGAGGAAGGTGCAATCAACGGTTCTCTTTCTATCATGGTAGGGGGCGATCTAAACCTTCTAAATCAACACATGGATATCTTCCAGTCAATGGGGGCCACAATAACCCATTGCGGAAAGAATGGCGCAGGTCAAATAACCAAAGCTTGCAACCAAATAATCGTTGCATCTCAAATGGTTGGGGTCAGCGAGGCGCTACTTCTCGCAAAGAAGTCGGGGACCGATTTGAATTCTGTCATTTCTGCAATTTCACAGGGTGCAGCTAGTTGTTGGACACTTACAAACCGTGCTCCAGATATGATAAAAGGAGATTTTACCCCTGGGTTTTTCGCAGAATACCAATATAAAGATCTCTGTATCGCAGTAGATTCTGGCAGAGAATTTGGCTCCCCAATGCCTCAAACAATGGTGGCACACGAGCTATACAAATCTATGGTCGAAAATGGCATGGGAAAAGATGGAAATTCTGGAGTTTTACAAATATTAGAATTACTCGCTGGAACCACCACTAGAACCGATTAAACCTCTTTTATGTTCTTGCTTAACTCCTCACGCAAGAAGTCTTCGAAGAACATAGTTCAAAATACCACCATGTTCGATATATTTCACCGCTGCGGGAGTATTCACTTGGGCTACAGCTGAGAATTCTATTTTATTCCCATTTTTACCCTCTGCAATGACTTTTAATTTTTGGCCAACCTCTACTCCTGATTCCAATCCTATTATACTATATTTCTCCGACCCATCAAGGCCCAATGATATCCGCGATTCTCCTTCTCCAAATTGAAGTGGAAGTATCCCCATTCCGACTAAATTATCTCTAAATATTCTTTCATAACTTTCTGCAATTGTCGCACGTATGCCCAATAGATCTGATCCTTTTGCCGCCCAATCTCGACTAGAACCTGCTCCAAATTCTTTTCCTGCAAGGACGATAAGTGGAACTTCTTCTTCTTGATAGTGCATACTCGCATCATACACACTTGAAACTTCTTGGGAAATGAAATCCAACGTGTAACCCCCCTCTGTTCCTGGGACCAATTCATTCTTGATTCTAACATTAGCAAAGGTGCCTCTCATCATCACCTCATGATTCCCTCTGCGCGATCCATACGTGTTAAATTCATATGGTGATAACCCTTGTTCCGAGAGCCAAATACCAGCAGGAACACTAGACCCAAATGGGCCTGCGGGACTAATGTGATCAGTTGTAACCGTATCTCCTAAAACTAATAAACAGCGTGCATTTTTTATGTCTTTAGTCCCTGGCGGTTCTGAAGAAAATTCTTGGAAGAATGGAGGCTCTCGGATATATGTAGATTCTGAATCCCACTCGTAATTCATTCCCTCTGGTGCAGAGAGACCTCTCCATTTTTCATCTCCTAAGAACACTTCTGAATATTTTTCTTGGAACATGGAAGGGTTCAAATTCTCTCTTACAGTTTTGTTTATTTCTTCATTACTAGGCCAAATGTCAGCCAAATAAACTGGGTTTCCTTCCCTATCTTTCCCAAGTGGATCTGTCTCTAAATTGATATCCATTCTACCTGCAAGACCATACGCCACAACAAGTGGGGGACTAGCAAGATAATTTGCTCTAATTTTTGGATGAATTCGTGCTTCAAAGTTTCTATTACCACTCAAAACACTTGTTGCCCACAAACTATTCGCATCAATGGCCTCTTCTACACCTTCAGGTAGCGGACCTGCATTTCCAATACATGTTGTACATCCATATCCCACCACATGATAGCCTAGTTTCTCGAGCGGTACGAGCAAACCAGATTCTCTCAGATATTCTGTAACAACTTTACTCCCTGGTGCTAGACTAGTTTTAACATGGGGTGGTATTTTAAGACCTAACTCTACAGCTTTTTCAGCCAAAAGTCCAGCCGCTACCATCACCGTTGGATTCGATGTATTTGTACAACTAGTAATCGCACTTACCACCACGCTACCATGCCCAATCGAGGAAGTCCGTCCTCCTTCTAACTCCACCACAATTCCTTTTGATGTATCTTTTTCCCCAATTTCAGATTCAAGCAAATCTTCGAAATGGCCCTTCATCTCGTTCAGTAAAACCCTATCTTGTGGACGTTTTGGCCCGGCAAGGCTAGGTTCTATTGTAGATAAATCAAGTCCCACGACTTTTGTATATTCTGGCTCTTGTTCTCCAAATAATCCCTGCTCTTTTAAGTATGCCTCAACCAATCGAATGTGTTCTTCATCTCTTCCAGTTAACCGAAGATATTCTAGCGTCACTTCGTCCACTGGAAATACACTGATAG
>JAPYRM010000042.1 GCA_029941175.1 Halobacteriales archaeon | reverse complement strand
TGTTTAGACCGAACGAACGAACACCAAGTCACTTGACCTACTCTTTCTTTTTCATACATCCACAGCAGTTACAGCAAAGAGATTTCATTTTCTTGAGGAACCTTTGTAGTGTGTTTTCATCTTCCATACTGAATTAATAATCCTGCTTGCGTATAATCATATAGAATATAGTGCGGACGGACGGACGGTCAGTTAGTTACTCTGCTTGTGTATAATTATATATAATAATAGTGCGTGAGTGGTGCCGGTCGTGCCAGCCGTCCATTAATGTAACATATATATAAAACACGTATTATTAAACTAGGAGAAATATTTATGAGCTCAGAAAATCGAATCGATCCTATTTGTGGCATGGTTGGAACCATCCCTGCTCATGGCCACTATTTTTGTAGTGAACATTGCATAGAAAAATATGAACAAAACGATCTATCATCTAGATCATCTAACCGGGAGAAACTCCCTGCAATATTGCTAGTTGGAATTCTATTAATTGGAGGAATATTCTGCATATATAATAGAGAATTTATGACTTACTTTATGGGGATTATACTTATCGGCCTATCAGTACTCAAACTGTGGGATTGGAAGGGATTCTCAAATGCGTTTCAGATGTATGATATAATTGCAAAAAGAAGCAACTTGTATTCCAAAGCATACCCCCTCTTGGAAATGTCGATCGGGATTGTATTGATATCTCAAATGTTCACTCGTTTTGTCGCGATGATATTGGCAGTGGTTGTTTTTGTGAGCACCGTGGGAGTTGTACAAAGTATAATCACTAAGAATGAAATTAAATGTGCATGCATGGGAACAAAAATCAAGGTCCCAATGACAACCCTCACTCTTGTAGAAAACACGATTATGTTTTTGATGGCCATTAGCCTACTAATTTCCTCGCCCTTTGTGATACAATAATATAATACTATACTTTTGGTCGTGCCTGCTGTAGCTTCTGACACTTACCTCAGGATATAATGATATAGTATATCAATCAATCAAAAGCACCACACTGCAAAGCATTAAACCTCATAGAAGAATTCAGCATCAAATTGACCATAGTCCATAGCCATCTACACTGTAGGACTACGGCCAATCTTTATAATTTTACTCCCGGATTTCAATATGATCTGTCTCTCCCGAACCATCCCTTCCCTCCTGTTACGCCTGCCCATATTGCTGTGAGGATCCAACTGAGAAGAAATAGCACGGCCAATCCACCAACTAGGACAATA
The DNA here is from genome assembly GCA_029941175.1 of Halobacteriales archaeon. Taxonomy (GTDB): domain Archaea; phylum Halobacteriota; class Halobacteria; order Halobacteriales; family Hikarchaeaceae; genus Hikarchaeum. Next base: position 6,165 of record JAPYRM010000042.1, on the reverse strand, counting down.
ATGGCTACGACAGGATTACTCATATAGAGATAGAAATATGGCAGATATGGGAATAAATTTGGGGCTATAACGTACAACACGTACAACAAAGCCGGGGATGAGATCAAAAACACAAATGGATGTTTTCGAATGCTGTCTCCTAATTTCCTCTCCACCATGATTGCTATTGGATGGAATAGTTTCCCAATGTTTATAATTTTACTCCCGAATTCGACACGCACCCTAGGCTTCGGATGATTGACGTGCTTGCATGTTTGATGTGTTAATGGATAATTCTTTGGGGCCATGTTCTTGGTTCGAGGTCGTTTCCCTCTACCATTTCTGGGATTCTCAAGACAAAGCCTCCTGGAAGATATATGGATTGTGTGGATTGCTGACACGAGTCAGCCCCGCTTCAAAAAGAGATGGTACGGTTTCAGCTTCACAACCCTTTTGAATCCTCCGATTTCAATAAACAAACAATGGGAAGACGTAAAAAAATCGTTGAAGAATGCGAGAAATTAATGGACAAGCCAGGACAGATTCGGAATATGGCAATAGCAGCCCATATTGATCATGGTAAAACTACTCTGTCGGATAACCTTTTAGCAGGGGCAGGAATGATCTCTAAAGAACTCGCGGGGAAACAACTGGCAATGGATACTCACGAAGATGAACAAGAGCGGGGGATAACAATAAATGCTGCAAATGTTTCCATGACACATAGTTACAAAGGTACTGATTATTTAATAAATCTAATCGATACGCCAGGACATGTTGATTTTGGAGGAGATGTTACACGGGCAATGAGAGCAGTTGATGGGGCACTTGTTGTCGTTGACGCGGTTGAGGGTGCAATGCCTCAAACTGAAACGGTTCTTAGACAAGCCTTACGAGAGGGAGTAAAACCGTCTCTATTTGTGAATAAAGTTGACCGTCTGATAAACGAACTTCGCGAAGGCCCTCAAGAGATGCAAGAACGCCTCGCAGTGGTGATCGGCTCTGTGAATGAAATCATACGGGGGATAGCCCCAGAAAAATATGCTAATGAAGGATGGAAAGTTTCTGTGGAAGGTGGAACTGTTGCATTTGGATCTGCACTATATAATTGGGCAGTTTCGTTGCCTTCAATGCAAGAGACAGGGATAAAATTCGTAGACATAATTGAAGCCAATGAGAGCGGGGATTTGTCTGTATTAAAAGATAAAACTCCTCTATCGGACGTCGTACTGAACATGGTTGCAGAACATTTCCCAAGTCCTTTGCAAGCACAACCTGCTCGAATACCTAGAATCTGGAGAGGTGATGCAGATAGCACTGCTGCCACTCAAATGGGAGGTGTGGATCGCAAGGGGGATGTGGTTCTTATGGTCACGGATATTAGTATTGACCCCCATGCTGGGGAAATTGCTACTGGTCGTTTGTTCTCAGGAACCATCGAGCGCGGGCAAGAGCTCTACGTTTCTGGGACTGGAGGGAAAAATAGAGTTCAATCTGTTGGTATATTTATGGGCGGGGATCGAGAAGAAGTTTCTATAGTTCCTGCGGGGAATATAGCCGCAGTTACAGGTTTGAAAGATGCAATTGCAGGATCGACTGTCTCTGCTTTGGATATGTTAGCGTTCGAATCTATTGACCATATTTCAGAACCTGTTATTACTCAATCTATAGAAGCAAATTCTATGGAAGACCTTCCTAAATTGATCCGAGTTCTCCAACAAGTGTCCAAAGAAGATCCTACTTTAAAAGTAACCATCAATGAAGATACTGGTGAACATTTAATTTCGGGACAGGGAGAACTTCATTTAGAAATAATCACGAATAGGATCGCACGAAATCACGGTGTAAAGGTTAATATGGGACAGCCGATTGTTGTATATCGCGAATCCCCCAGAAAGCTTTCAAGAGAGGTCGAAGGAGTATCTCCAAATCGCCACAATAAATTCTACATAACTGTTGAATTGCTATCGGAGGTTATCACTGAGAAAATAAAACAAAAGGAAATATCGATGGATTCTCCAGAATTGGAACGAAGAGAACTCCTCATGGAATTGGGTATGGATAAAGCTTCAGCACAAAATGTTAAAACCATCATTGGGTCCAATATTATCATCGATGAAACGAAGGGCATTCAATACCTGAACGAAACAATGGAATTGGTATTAGAAGGATTCGAAGAGGCCCTCGAGGAGGGATCTTTGGCTCGCGAACCAGTTCAAGGTGCATTGGTACGCTTACTAGACGTGAAACTTCACGAAGATGCGATACACAGAGGCCCTGCTCAGGTCATACCTGCCGTTAGAGATGCCCTGCAAAAAGCGCTTATAGCATCCCGTGCACGATTGCTTGAACCCGTACAAAATGTCCGTATGGATGTCCCCTCAGAGTACATGGGACCCGCGGCAGGGGAGATTCAGGGACGCAGGGGTAGGATTGACGATATGTATCAAGAAGGTAATCGGATGGTCGTAGAAGGCGTTGCCCCTGTTTTTGAAATGTTGGGATTCTCTTCAGATATTCGATCCGCAACAGAAGGTCGTGCGTCGTGGAACACTGAGAACGCTGGCTTCGAACCTCTAGCGGATAACCTACAAACTGAGACTATTCTTAGCATACGTAAAAGAAAGGGGCTCAAAGTTGAACTGCCTGTTGGCGTTAATTATTTCTGACATAGGTTGCAAACGAGAGGGCATACTCTATTTTATCTGGCAATTACGAATTAGTCAAGTATTTAGTCCAACCGAGTTTTATTCAAGTGACTAATGGGTAATAAACTTCGAAATAGCCCTAGGGCTTACATAGTTCGACTTGAGTTGGCAGATCGGCCAGGGGAGCTTCTTCGTGTGCTTGAGCCAATATCGTCAAGTGGAGGAAATCTGTTATCCATCTTTCATGAGCGTGGTGATATTACACCTCGGGGGAAGATTCCAGTAGAAATAGATCTTGAGTGCTCTCCGGATCAATTTGAATCGATATTGTCCACATATTCCGATTTGGACATCCATGTTACGCAATCTGGAGAAGAGCTATATGAGGGAGAACTGATTGTTCTCTTGATTGGGGATGCAATTTCTAATAATTTGTCTAGTGTGATCGCATCCATCGATGCATCTGGTTCTGTCGCAGTTATTGAATCTTCTGTGAATCGTTCTATTGAATCCCCTACAGAAGCTAGTTCTATTCTTCGGCTAGCGATTAAGGAAGGGGACCAGAAGCAAGCGATTGATTCTGTGAGGTCAATTGTATCAGGATATGGCCTTCATTTCATGACAACCACGGATAATGGAGTTTCCCAATGAAACTTGCCATCTTGGGTGTTGGAAGTGTGGGAAAAACAGTGGCACAACTGTCAGAAGAATATGGCCATTCCGTGGTTGCTATGGCGGATTCTAAGAATGCCATTGTGAATCCAACGGGGGTCGATGTCGGCGTTGCACTAGAACAAAAATAAAATCAAATGCCGTTGGGAGATGCTTCTTTGGAAGATGTATTTGAGTCTAATTATGATGTTCTAATCGAAGCGACCCCAACTACCCTTAAATCTGCAGAACCGGCGTTTTCCCATATCAAAATGGCTTTAGAAACGGATCGGCATGTTGTTTTGGCAAATAAAGGTCCTGTTGCGGAGAGATTTGAGGAGCTTCAATCTATTGCTGATGGAAGTAAAGGCACTCTTCGGTTCGAAGCCACGGTGGGAGGTGCAATTCCGGTACTCTCCACAATTGAGGACATAAATCCTAAGACCGTCACTTCGGTGAAAGGAATTTTAAATGGCACATCTAACTTCATTCTTACTCGAATGGCTGCGAAAAACCTGAGCTACAGTCATGTTCTATCAGAAGCGCAAGAGCTGGGCGTTGCAGAGGCAGATCCCATATTCGATGTGGGCGGGATTGATACTGCTCTTAAATGTGTGATAATATCCAATGTCCTATCAGGAGGTGGTTTTCGTTTGTCAGACGCAGAAGTGGAGGGAATTCAGCACATATCTAATCATGCACTTAATCTGGCAGACAAATCTGGTTTGACAATAAGATTGGTAGGAGAAGCCACGAGAGAGGGGGTGAACGTAGCCCCCATGTTGGTCCCAAAAACCGAGGATTTGGCTGTCGAGGGTACTCAAAATATAGTCCAAATTGCCACAGAACATGGGGGGATTCTGAGTCTCGCAGGTCCGGGTGCAGGGGGCGATCCAACTGCCTCTGCTATATTCTTGGATCTTCAGCGTTTAATAGTGTGACTATGTCTAACACGAAAAACGTTGTACGTGGGCGATTTTAGCCGTAAACAGTATCGAAATCGTTTTAGCCGCACTCTGTCAATCGACCTCAGAAGCTACTATGAGTGATAAACCACATCAAAATTTGGCTGTGATAGGTCATGTTGACCACGGGAAGAGCACCCTCGTGGGGAGACTCCTATTCGAAACGGGGGCTGTAGAACAACATGTGATTGATCAGTATAGAAAAGAAGCAGAAGAATTGGGAAAGGGCGGATTTGAATTCGCATATGTCATGGACAATCTAAAAGAAGAGCGCGAACGTGGTGTTACAATCGATATTGCTCACCAGGACTTCAATACCGATAATCATTATTTCACAATTGTAGACTGTCCGGGTCACCGAGATTTTGTTAAAAATATGATCACAGGGGCAAGTCAAGCGGACAGTGCAATTCTTGTTGTAGCCGTTGACGATGGGGTTGCTCCTCAGACCCAAGAGCATGTTTTCTTAGCCCGAACTCTTGGTATTGGAGAACTCATCGTGGGAATAAACAAGATGGATAAGGAGAATTGGGATGAAGGTAAATTCAACGATGTTAAAAGCAAAGTTACTGAGTTGCTTGAATCGGTTGGATATAACAAAGGAGACGAAAAAATTCTCTTCATCCCACTTTCCGCTTTTGAAGGGGACAATATCAAGGAATCATCTAGCAATACTCCATGGTATGATGGGCCCACTATTCTTGAGGCGATCAACGATCTTCCAGTGCCAAAAAGCGCAACAGATGCACCATTGAGACTCCCCATACAAGATGTATATACGATATCAGGTATTGGTACAGTTCCAGTGGGTCGTGTTGAAACGGGGACTATGAAACCAGGAATGAAAGTTGTTTTCCAACCTTCAGGGGCAACGGGTGAGTTGAAATCTATAGAAATGCACCACACAGAAGTTGCAGAAGCAAAGGCAGGTGACAATGTTGGGTTTAATGTCAGAGGAGTGGGTAAAGAAGACGTTCGTCGTGGAGACGTTCTTGGTCCTGTAGATGACCCACCAACGGTTGCAAAGAGATTCAAAGCTCAGATTATAGTTATGCAACATCCTAGTGTTATAACCGTAGGATATACTCCTGTTTTCCATGCGCACACTTCCCAAGTCGCATGTACATTTGAAGAAATCACAGATATTGAAGGTAAATCTCTCGATTTCATTAAAGCTGGAGACGCAGCGTTAGTGTGGGTTCGACCACAGAAACCTATCGTAATCGAAGTGACAAGTGAAATACCAGAACTAGGTGCTTTCGCAATACGTGATATGGGATCAACAATTGCAGCTGGAAAAGTCATCGAGATTGAAGAGGTATAAATGCAACAGGCGCGCATACGTTTAGCGGGGACTAGCCCTACGGACCTTGATGCTATTTGTTCTGATGTTTGTTCGATCGCCCGAAAAACGGGAGTGAATTTGAGCGGTCCGATTCCACTCCCTACACGAAAATTGGAAGTCCCTTGTAGAAAATCCCCAGATGGGGAAGGGACCGCTACGTGGGAACATTGGGAGATGCGTGTGCACAAGAGATTAATAGATCTTGATGCAGATGAACGTGCGTTGCGTCAATTGATGCGCATTCAAGTTCCCAAAGATGTCAGTATTGAAATAGTTCTTACTGGAGGATAGTAGCCCACCATATTTTTGTTCAAATTTGGATTCTTAACCGATATACTCGCAACCCTCATATACCATCACTCATTGTACCCTGAATAGGGCTTGTAGTTCAGTCGCAGAATGCTCGCTTCGCATGCGAGAGGCCCCGGGTTCAAATCCCGGCAAGTCCATAATTAACAGCACTATCGTGGGAGTGGAGGGACCACTAACTTTAGGATTTCACTACGATTGAGTATTATTCTACCCAATTGAGAAGGCATGCACCTTCGTCTAATTCTGCAATTCGTTCCGGGCTAAA
>JAPYRM010000041.1 GCA_029941175.1 Halobacteriales archaeon | reverse complement strand
GTCCATGCTGGTATATAATAGAATATCGAGGTGGAACTAAAAAATAAGATTCTAACCAACGGGGCTAGCTGGCACGAAGAAACCGCGGAGTAGTCCTACCCGGATTCGAACCAGGGTCAACTGCTCCAAAGGCAGCTATGATTGGCCACTACACTATAGGACTATTAGCATCGATTGGCCCCGGTCTATGTTAAAAGTTTATGTTCGAAGTCTTGTTTCTATCTGTTCCCGAAGATCATCTCTGAATTCATCTACTGTTATCTCTTCATATATCGGTCCAAAAAATCCTTTAACTAACATGTTAGACGCGGTCTTCTCTGATATTCCTCTAGTTCTCAGGTATAGTAGACTGTCCTTGTCTATCTGGCCAACTGTAGCCGAGTGACTAGCAGAGGTGTCATGATTATTGATAATCAGTTTTGGACTGGCATCAGCCTCTGATTCATTACTTAACATCAATGTACTTTCTCTCTGATAGGATGATGTATTCCAAGCTTCTTTCCCTACAAATTGTGTCCCTTCATACACAGAACGAGCGCGATCATCCACTACGCCTCTAGTTACTAGATCTGCAATTGTATTCTTTGCGTTGTGCCATACCTTCGCATCAACATCCATATGCTGATCTTCATGTCCATAAAATGCACACACTATTTTTGTCTCTGAACCATCTCCATTTAATTCCGTTTCTACCGTTGTTTTTGATAATCTAGACCCCACATCTCCCTCGATCCAATTTATTATCGCATTCTCATCCGTAGAACCTCTCTTCATTGAATATTTGTATGTATCCCCTGACAGGTTCTGCAATGAACCATATTTTATTTGACTATTTTCTCTCGCAATCAATTCCACTATACCTCCATAATACTTTTCTCCTTCAACTCCTTCCCCTGTCTCTTGAGAAGTAACAATTGTAGCAGAAGACGATTTTTCTGCCACGACTAACGTATAATCAAATAGCGATTTGGATTCCATTTTTGTTCGTATTACGATTTTTTCAATATCAGTTTTTTCGGGAATTCGAATGACTGTTCCCCCTGTAAACAAAGCTGTCGACAACCCAACTAGATAATTTTCTTTCGGATCGACAACTCTTCCAAAGTTTTCTTGGATAAAATCCCCATTCGTTTTCAAAGCGTCAGAAAATGACAAAATTTCTACCCCTTCGACTTCGTCTCTTAGAGTTTCATGTTTCTGTGTGAGTGGATCTATTAAATTTTCAAAATCCAAATCGGTCAAATCCGTCCATATCCTCCCCGGCGTACTAATTACTTTTGGAAATTCTAGTCCATCTAACGCACTCAACGCATCTAATCTAATTTCTAATAACCATTTTGGTTCTTCAAGCCCCTCTGAAATCTGAGAAACCATCTCCTCTGTTAATTTTAGACCAACACCATTTGTCATTTCGATTTCACTTATCCTCAGATATTTGCTGTCGAACCCAATCATATCCTTTATCTTCAAGCTCAACTGCAAGCTCTTCTCCCCCTTCCATCACTATTTTCCCATCAATCATTATGTGAACTTTATCCGGCTTCACATACTGCAAAATACGTTGATAATGAGTAATCTGCAAAATACCCGAGCCTTGTTCATCCCTCAACGCGTTAATTCCTTTTGCCACATCTTGAAGACGATCTATATCTAAACCCGAGTCAATTTCATCTAATATGGCAATTGCCGGTTCTAGTACCGCGGCCTGAAGGACCTCATTTTGCTTTTTCTCTCCACCTGAGAATCCCGCATTAAGATATCTATGCACCAATTTTACATCCATATCCAATAATTCTCTTTTATTTTGCAACAACTTTTGAAATTCCATAACTCCTACCGGCCCATCATCAATAGGACCTTCCATCGGACTAGGCACTTTTTTATCTTCCTCCTTCCCCTCCTCTTTCCCAAATATTAACTCCGACCGTCCTTCTATCGTTGCGTTAAGTGCAGTACGCAAAAAGTTTGTCATAGTTACCCCTTCAATTTCTGCAGGATATTGGAAACCTAAAAATATTCCTAGTGCTGCTCTTTCTTCTGGTTTTAATTCTAAGACGTCCCAGGATCTTTTTCCTTCTGGCACGCTTTCTTTAATATCTCGAAAATCATTCTCATCAATTTCCATTATTATTTCACCCTCTGTGACCTCATATACTGGATTCCCCGCAATAATTTTCGATAGTGTCGACTTCCCACTCCCATTTGGTCCCATCAAAGCGTGAATTTCTCCTGAAGATACCACAAGATCAACTCCTTTCAGTATTTTCTCCCCCTTCCCTGCCACTTCTGCATGTAAATTCTTTATTCGTAAAGTTGCCATAGCTTGCGCAAGAAATTCTAAGCATTTTAACCGATTTAAACTTTGTCTAGTTAATATTTGTGTTCTACTTTTTCTTTCCTTACGAAATCACATATATTGTCCAAGTCCAGTTTGTTCTTGTCCCGTTCTAATTTCTTCCCACGACATATCTATGCCTTCTAATATTCTCTCAATAGGCCCCTTGATATCTTTCTCCAACATTAGTTCCCAATCCACAGAAAAACTATCTGGAATTTGATCAGCAAATTCAAACGATATCACATCTTGTTTCATTTGAAATTCTGTGAATGTTTTTCTCCTTTCTCTTTGTTCTGCTGTCAGCCCCCTATGATCCTCTGTAATCATTCCTTCTGAAGGGAACATGTCTGGATTCTCCTCTCTAAAATTTTCAAAGAACACAGAATCAACTCTTTTAAGGTACACACGTTTTGGTTTTGATCCACGATTGAAATTTGTCCCCAATACCGCATTTGAATATTTTGCTCCCCGAATATGGGCCGGTTCTGTTTCATATTCTTTTAGTTTCTTTCCTATGCCCCCTGGTATTCCAATTTCTTCTATACTCAAATTTCCTTTTTCAAAATCTTTTATCACTTTTTGAATATATTTCTTCACTTCGTCTAATGGCTTCCCGAGAACTATTTTTTCTATCACCGCTTGCTGTGTAACTCTCGTCACCGGTGAGTTATCCGATCTTCTATATTCAAATCCAACTATGTCGACAATATCCACATCTTTTCCTTCTTTCCAAATTATATGCCCTGCATATCTCTTTTTTCTACCCGTTTGAAAAAATCGCCTATACAGTTTTTCAAATTCAATCTCAAAACGATGGCTGTCTGCATTTAATTTTTCCTTTGCAAAATCTCCATATGATTCATTTATTTTACCTTGGATTTCAAATGCAGTCTCTAATGCTTTTTTCTTTAATAAATCCTCTCCAACACCCTCTATAATTAGAGAATCCATTTCTTCACCTTTTAACTCCAACATAATCGAATCTGTATCTCCATAAGCAACCGTATATCCCAACTCATTCGCCATTTTTTGAGTGTGTCGAATCACTTCCCTTCCAGTTGCCGTAACTGCATCAGCCATGTCCTTGTCATAGAGCCTAAAGCGTTCCCAACCCAAAACCCCATACAACGAATTCATTATGACTTTCACCGCTGCCTGTTGGCGATCGAACCTATCATATTCTATAGTTTCACGATCATACTTTTCTCTTTGTTCTTTTTTCGCCTCTCTCTCTTTCAATAAATCATCGACCACTTCTCTAATTATGCCAATTGGTTCTTTCCGAAACATCTGGCCATTTGGAGCCCGATACATTTCCCCTTCATATTGCTCTTCAACTTTCGTTTCTGGAGATGCATTAAGTGTCACCATGCACATTGGATACAAAGATTTCAAATCTAGTACGGCCACCATTTCTCTCACCCCTTTTGTCGGAGTAAGAACTTGTCCACCTTCATAATCTTCTGACTGTGCTCTTCTCTTTGATGGAAGTATAAATTTCCCATATACTCTATGAAGCACTAGCATATCTACTGTATCTCCTGGTGTAGTCGCATCCTCTAGTTTGCAACCTACAAATGCCGCAACTTCTTTCCAAAACTGAATAATTCTCTGTTTACGATCAATTCCCACGCACAATTCTACATCTCTAATATTGTATTTCAATAATTGAGATGGATCATTTTCCCAAAGTGCCCCAATAGTGCCAATATATCTTTCTTTCCCAATTCCTAGTTCTGTCATTGCCACCGCATCAAGCCTATATGATTCCAATTCGGAAAAATTAGTCCTCCTATATGCATACAACAAATCAAACGCAATCCTGCCTTTGATATTCGGACCCCTCCAATTATTTTCCCAGACCTCATTTATCCTTGACAACCTATTGAAATCAATCGCAAATTTTGTATTCTTGCTTAATCTTTTCAATCTCGCTACAAAATACGATATGTCAAAGTCTACGAAGTTCCAACCTGTAAGCACATCCGGATCGGTATCATCGATGTAGTCCATAAATGCTTCAAGCATCTCTTCTTCTGTTTCAAAAACATACGTTTCAATAGATGAATTTTCATCTATTAATTCGTGTTCCTTAATATCAATCTTACTCTCATCACAACCATGTATCCACGCAGTATATTCATTTGTGTATGAATCATGACTTGATATGCACAAAATAATCTCTTCCCCATTTTCTGGGAATCCATTTCTATCTTCTACTTCTATATCGAAAGTATTAATTCTCAAACTACTAGAAACATCCGCCGCAAATACGTCTTCATGACCCACTTCTAGCGTGCCATCTGGAGTTCTTTTTTCTGGTATTTTTATCCCACTTTCGATACCTTTGTCAATTAAAAACCGGTTTGGAAATAAAATATCCGCTTCATAATGATCAAACTCTTCTCTAAATTTTCCCACATCTCTGGGGGTCTGGCCATATATCTTAACTAGGCGCTCTCCCTTGATGCCCACATATGGCTGTTTATTTTCATTTTCTCGTTCCCATCCCGTAACTCCTGGGACGCCTTCTGCCACCTCTCTATTGAACGAAGATTCAAGTGTATACAGGTATGGACGGAATCCATGAACTCGAACGTGTTCTGTTTTATTTTCTATAGTTCTTCCAAAAACATGTATTATTGGCTTTTCTATCTCCCCAATTTTCTTAAGTGTATAGTCCACCTGAAAAACTGCTAGCTCCACAAAACCATCTGTCTTATTCTCATTTGTTTCTATAGGGTCTACCATTGGTTTTTCTCCAACATTTTCTTCAGTCTCTATTTCTTCCCCAAAGAAATTCAGATTTGATTGGCCCATTTTTTGGTTATTAGCGGGCCACTCCTAAAAACCCCTGTAATTTCTCTGAAATCTCTCTTCAAACCTCCAATAGGCCAAATTTTTTAGATAGGTTATTATCCTAGTCCCTTCTGTAATTTCATCATCCTTCTCAGTCCATGTTCCTAAACCATCCTCTTTCAAAACAATTTTGGATTATTGTATTTCTATTCAACTTTTCATTCTTTTCATTCTCTATCGGCTTTCTCTTATTGTGGTTTGAACAAAGATACATTTCCGGTATTGTCTCCCTATCTCTTGGTATGCTCGGATTAATCTACGCTTTGAGATATTATCAGGTCGCCAAAAAAAATATTTCTTCCGGTTAACACAATGGACAACTTCCTCAATGCATGGTCACTTCTGATCGATTAGAAGTAGGTTCTTTTTCTACTGTAATAACAGAACCACCTGAACCAAGTAGCTCATCATCATGACTTACAATTAAAATCTGCTCTACTCCTATCTCTTGCATTGAATCGATTAATTCACCCAATTTACTAACGTGGCCATCATCTAGAAATACTGTGGGTTCATCTAGTATCAAAGGTGGCATAGGCGCTATGCCCCGGGCACCTTCTATCAACAATCTATATATGGCAGACCTAAGACTCAGATTAAACAATGCACGTTCTCCCCCTGATAATTGCCTGGGATTCAAAGACTCCCCATCTTTTTGATACACTAATATGTCATAAGATTCATCAAGTTCAATTTGAGAATATGCATCATTTTGATATATTATTCGAAACATATTATTTAACAAAACTTCTAGTCGATTGAGATTTCTTTGTCTCGATTCCACCCGTAGATCTTCATAGAATTTTTTCAATTTTTCACTCTCACCTGTCAACGATTCTATATCTTTCTTATCATTTTCGAGGACTTTGAGCCTTTCATTTAATTTTTTAAACTCTTTCTTTTCTAATTCTTTCTGTACCTTTTCAATACCAATTTTCTCTCTTTGTTTCTTCAATTTTTCTAACTCTCCTTCAATATTTTTTACCTCCAATTCCACCAATATCATCTTATTTTCGATATCTTTTAATTCCCCCATTTCACCCAACTCTCCTTCTAATTTTCTCAGTTTTTTCTGATCTCCTTCGAGCAAATTCTGTTTATCTTTAATCGAATTTTTTAATATTTTTTCACCTGATTCTAGTGTACTTAATTGCCCATTAATTTGTTTAATTTCACCGTTAATATCTTCATACGATTTTAATTTATCTATCAACTCATTACTCACTTTCCATCTTTCGCCCATCTTCTCTAACTTGTGCCTTTTTTCAGATAATATTTTTTTATCTTCTTGTAATGATGCAATTCTCGGAGCGCCTTCGATCTCTTTACCACATTCTGGACACTTCCCCTCTTCTATCAACTTTTCCATTTTTTCAATCCCATTCTGACTCGTTTTTATCTCAATTTTCAAGTTTGTTACTTCATCCCCAAAGGAGTCTACTTGAGCTAGATTATAGGGCACTTTCTCTCCACTTTTTCCCAAAAGGTTGTCTATTGTTTCTGATAATCCTCGTTTTTTTCCTGTCTTTTCCTGTATCTCATTTCTTGCATTTATTATTCCTTCCACAATTTGGGAAGCGCTATTTTTTAATTTCCTCAACTCTTCACTAGTTTTCTTTATGTTACCTCTAAAATCTTCTATTTCCTTTTTGCTTTCGTCATGAGAATCAATAATTTCTTTAAGCCTTTTTACCCCATTTTGTTTTTCTTCTCTATTCATTTCTAGTGGTGTAATTTTTTTATCGATTTTACTTCCTCCGTCTTCCAATTCTCTAATCTCCCTTGCTATATTTCTCCCCTCCTTTCGATTCAATTGGTTATTTAGTTCCTCAATTGCGCCTTTTTGTTCCGAAGCTATCTCTACTATTGCCCGGCGGGCTATGGAAACTCTATCTCCATATTTTTTGAGCAAACCGAGTTGCAATAATCCATCTATTAGTGCTTGCCTCTCTGTCGGTGTTGCCTCTATTAATCTATTTATATCCCCTTGACGAACATACGCACAACTTATAAAGTCTTCATGGCTCATTCCCAGTATTTTTTCAATCTCTTTCCCAACTGGGCCACTACCCGATATGACCTCCGTTGGAGTTTCCAATTTGCACTTTGTAGTTACTGCAGCATTTCCTCTCATCGTGATTTCTCTCTCGATATTGAACGATTCTTCTCCCTGTGAAAAAATTAAACTAACTTGTGCTTTTTTTTCGCCTTTGGTTATTATTTCTTCCAATCTACTCCTTGAAGATATCCTTCCATACAGGGCAAAAAAG
>JAPYRM010000040.1 GCA_029941175.1 Halobacteriales archaeon | reverse complement strand
AAACCAATCCCTGCGTCCAATTCAATTAGAGAGGCGTAGGTTTCTCCATCGAGCGATCCCCAGTAAGTCTGAATAACAAGTTCATTTTCCATTCCGCTGGCTATTGTTTTAATTAATTCGACAATTAATTCTCTCTGATCGGAAGAGGGGGGTTCAACAACTAAGGATGGCTCTAGTAATGTTAGGTAGCTTGTATTAGGGAATTGTTGAATCTCCCCTAGTACGAATTCCCCCATTGCTTCAATAAAACTATATTCTGAACCATAATACTCGTCTGTAGCAAGTTTTGATAAGGTATATGGTCCCGGAAATATGGCACTAGGTTTGTCTACCAATTCAGACGTTTTTTCTAGTTCTCTTGCCACATCTCCGCTAATAGTAAGCTCGCCCACAACCACGGGTTCTCTATAGAAATTATTATTGTCATAATACCGAACCAAACCTCTTGATTCTACCGATTCATGCACAATGAGAGGATGTGCCAACATATCATCCCATCTGAGCTGTCCTTCTACAATTAAATCTATACCGGCGTTTTGCTGCTCTCCTATTATGAATTCTCTTGCAGAATCATAAACAGAATTAATTAACGAGCTTTCATTCCCACTGATAAGTCCCTCCCGTTGGTGTCCTTTTAATTTAGATAATTCATCTTTCGTCCAATCGGGGAGTGGAAATAAACCCAATGAGGACGACCTAATCTCAACCATGACCTTATAATCATCCATGTGGTGGCATTAATATTTCTTTTCTAAATTATATGGAATACTATATATCAATATACGGTCTCTGTGTACTTCCTCGTATGCCCTCCCTTTCCACTGGAACCAAAAAACACTGAAAAGGTAGCACAAAGAGCTAAGCGAAAGTGAAATTTTTTAATAATGAGTTATTTGAAACACTACCAATTTCTCGGCGTAGTAAGTATCTTCTGCAACGACATTGATATTAAACCCCTTTTCATTTGCATATGCTTCAATTTCAGATATTCCGGACTCAGTGCTAGCTAACAATAATGCACATCCATTGGGTGTTAATACCCGTTTTAAATCATCAAGGAAACTTTCTATGACCTCTCTTCCAGTTTCCCCACCCACCGTTGCTACTTCAAACCATTCTTCGAATTTATGCCCATCCTCTGGCAAGTAGGGTGGGTTGAATAATACCACCTCAAATGAGTTTTTCCTAAATGCATCCATTAGATTCGATCGAATAACGTCTATATTGTTCTTTTTTGCACGAGTACACGCCTGGGGATTGATATCAGACCCAACAATTTTGAAGCACCTTTCTTTTATTTTTGAAGCCACGTAACCAGAACCAGTACCTACATCCAATACACTATCTTCATTTTGTATATTTTCCAATGCGCATTTAACCAAAAGGGCCGAATCTTCTTTAGGGGGGTAGAACTCTCCACTCATTATTAATTGTCTGTAGAGTTGGTTACCATATTAGACAGTTTTGCAAAATCAGCAGGCGTCAATTCCCCGGGTCTAGAATTCAATATCCCTTCGTCTGCCAATTCTATTACCCTATTAAGATTTTTTATGTGGGAAATGTGCGTGGTATTCTTGAGGGCATTAACCATTTTTTTACGCCTTTGTGTAAATACTGCAGTAACCAACTGTAAAAAAACAGCTTCACTTTCTACCACATAATTTGGCTCAGAGGGGGTCAATTTGATAATTGCACTTTCGACGGCTGGTCGAACATTAAATGCACTAGGTGGGACCGTTTCCATAATTTCTATATCTCCATAATGCCCCGCCGTTATTGTAAGTCTGCCATATTCTGGCGTATTATGTTTCGCGACGAGACGTTGGGCAAATTCATTTTGCACCATCAATACTAATGGGGTCTTATTTGGAATGAGTTTAAATAATATCTTACTAGATAACTCATACGGCAAATTGGATACCGACACCGTATACGAGGGTAATTGGGCTTTCAAAATATCTCCTTGAATTAAATGTAACTTGTTTCTAGAAATTTCCTCTTTGAACTCGGACGATAGAAAATCCACTAGGGATGGGTCTATCTCTACTGCAATAACCTCTTTCGAAATCTCCACGAGTTTACTTGTTAAACTCCCAATTCCAGCTCCAATTTCAAGTATATGGCTACAGTCAAATTCGAGTGCATATCCTTGTATTCTATCAATAACCTCCTCGTCCATCAAAAAATATTGGTCTAAATTTTGATTCCCGTTAGTTCTTGCCTTTGTTAATAGATCTCTCGGTTTCCGCATTATATTCTATAATTGTTCTACCATTCATTTCGCGCGAACGAATAAATGGTATTTGATATCTGGATTTTTTATTTCTTCCAAAACTCGGTTGAGTATTATCTCTTGGGGCTTATACAACCCATCAATTTTTTCTTCTATATCTTCGAAACTTACAAAAGAGGAATACTTTCGTGATTGGAGAATCCGATCTCTGATTTTCCCACCCACTCCTGGGAGTAAATTCAGTTGATGTAATCTGATGCTTATAGGGCTTGAATTGTTGAAAAAATCAACAAATTTTTGGCTATCATTTTGAATAATTTCTCGAGTAATATGCTCTAATTCAGATTTTGCCCCAACAGATAAATCACCATATCCAATCTTCCTGGTATATTCTATATAATCGGGATGATCATCTACATTTATTGAATCCCCTATGACCCCCAATGGACCCCGTTTAAGAACGATTTCACACAATACAAATCCATCCTCTTTTATCACTTGTAATAACTGCGATTTCCGATACTGTGGAGATTCGTCCCCTTCTCGCCCATGTGCTAAATAGTCTAAGATGGTTACTAACTGGATATTCTGCGACATGGGTCTATCACTACATAGAGATGGGTCCAAATGGTTAAATAGATAATGCCGAAGGATTTGGCTATTCTTCAGACGTATTCGGCTACTATGGATAGTATATTATCTAACTCTTCGCCATCTAAGTTATGACGATCCTGTGTATATATAGAACGTAATTCATCACGGGATTGAGGGAGGAGGTCTGCAATTTTACATGCAGCCAACGCATTGACCTTGTTCAACTCCAGTAATTTGTTTGCCAATTCTCGTGCCTCTTTGGCATCTAGCACCGAAAAACGATTTACATGCTCAATTGTTCTTGCAAGTTCATACGGCAATTCTCGATCTTCATCCAGTGCCCGTTCCTTTTCTATTTTTTGTAGATACTCTTTTACTTCGGATACGGTCAAATATTCTTCTGAGACAATTTCTTGAAATATAGTCATGGTTGTTATTTAGTTTGGGCCTTTAGATGGGCAGCAACTGAAATTAGAACTTTTTTCTTTCCCCCATCTGTTATTTTAACTTTGAAAGCAGACCCTTGTCTTCCAACTACTTCTCCGGTATGCCCATTGAACCTAGGATGGAATCTCCCATCTTGCACACTTGGATCAATTCTAAGATGTACTTTTTGTCCATTTTCAAATTGTTGTACTATTCGTTGGGGGGGTGAAATGCCTCTATCTCGGAGTTTATTTGTTAACTTTCGTCGCGTTTTACTACGTGGTCCCTTTGAACTTGGCATAATCTTATCTATAAAATGTTAATTTATCGTCTTAAAACTCTCTATTCTATATTCGGCCCACTGCCTCCACAGTAACACTACCAACCCCTTCTACTTGAGAAATTGCTAATTCCACCGAATCTGTCCCTCCCGCCCCATCGGGGATTAGCACAGTGGGGTATAGTGCAATCAGCCCAAATGCAATGGGCTGTTGCTCGATTCCTTTTAATTTTGCACCTTCTGGAATTGCATTTTCGATATTTTTTTCTAGCGCTTCAATATCAATTTCTGCAGTTTCTGGCATAACCTTGATTTTTGCGGCCACAGTTCCCATTATAGTTACGGGCCCTCAAAATTACAGCCCGGGCATTGATACCTATTACTTTGTTTTTTACACTTAGCACATCTAGAAATCATGGTGTCACACCCAGGACATCCGAAAGATGTTGCGTTCACTCCTGAAATGCTAATACCACATGAAATACAATAAATTATTTTCTCCATCGCTGCACTCATATTCTACTTGATTTCACCATGGCTTTAAACAATTTCGAATGTGACTTTTGGGAAACTATTTGCAATCCACCAAACACAAGGGTTTTTTTAAATGGTTTTTACCTAGTTATATGGTTAAAACTGCCACGGCAAAAGAAGTACTACATACCACTGTCGATATGCCTTTTGAAGATGCAGTCCCTGCGATACAATTAGAGCACGAGCTAGCCGATTTCGAGACAATAAATGTGAGCTACCTCGATGAAATGATACAAGGTACGCTGGGTAAAAGTGTGTCCCGGGTTGCATTGATTATAGTTTGCCATCCTCAAATCGCATATGGTGCTTTAAAAATCAATCCAGAGATTGCAGGAATGTTGCCCTGTACGACCGTTGTATATGAATCCCCAGAAGATGGGCTGGTGCATGTGCATCACGTTTCTGCAACAAAAGCCATTCGAGATTTAGGATTGGTTCCTTCAGAATCTAAAGAATCTCTCGATCAACTGGTCGCATTGACTGGAGAAAAAATGCAAGTTGTCTGGCAAAATATACGCACTTATGCAAAATAATTTTTGATTAGTTTTAATTTACTACTTTAAATCGGTGACCAGACCATGTTTGGCTTTCTTCATCTCGTTGACCGTATTCGGCATCTCTGAGACTTGAAACGTATGTGGCTTTGACAACATCCCCTATATTCACAGATTCGTTCTCAATCCCACCTAGTAGGGTTATAGACTGCCCTTCTATATAATACTCAACAATAGCTAGAATATTGGGGCTACGAACTCCCGGTGGTGGGACCGTACTTTTTGTCCAAGTGACGACCGTGCCATTTAGCTCTGATAAGCTCACCGTCTTGTTGCCCATCAAAACCCCACATTTGGGGCATACACTATGTTTAGGATAACAAAGATGGCCATTGGGGCATTTATGTACGTTTAAATCAGTGCTCATATTGACTCCAAAATTGTAGTAATGGCACAATTTCCAAACCCTCCGATATTGCATGCCAATCCCGTTTTTGCATCGACTTGTCGTTTGCCCGCGGTGCCCATTAGTTGGTGATACAGTTCATGTACTTGCGCAACGCCGCTGGCCCCTAGTGGGTGGCCTTTTGATTTTAAACCGCCCGAAGTATTTATTGGCAGTTCTCCATCTATATCTGTAACACCTTGTTCTACCGCTTTCCAACCTTCTCCTTTGTTAAAAAACCCCAAATCTTCTGATTGCAAAATTTCGAGTATTGTAAACATGTCATGCAATTCTGCTACATCGATGTCATTGGGAGTCTTGTTTGCCATCTCATATGCTTTATTTGAGCTATTAACTACTGCATCTAATGTAGTGGGTTCTCTTCTTTCGTGAACGACATGGGTATCTGTTGCGCCTCCGATGCCTGTGATGACCACATAATCTTGTGTGATTTTTTTCGCTCGAGATTCTGAGCAAAACATTAGTGCAGCACTTCCATCTGTTATTGGACAAAAATCGTACAATCTAAGGGGGTCTGCAACTATGGGGGAATTTAGTACGGCCTCTATATCTACTTCTTTTCGAAAATGGGCATGTGGATTGTCAACGCCATTTTTATGGTTTTTTACTGCGACTTTGGCAAGTGATTCCCGAGAAGCATTATATTTATGTAAGTAAAGTTGGGCGATGAGGCCTGCAAAGCTAGGTAGTGTAACCCCATGTTTATACTCTACAGGGTGCGTAAGTGTCGAAATGATCTCTGTTGCCATAGACGTAGAGGTATGTGTCATTTTTTCACCACCAACAAGTAATGTCATATCGCTTTGGCCACTAGCTATTGATTGCCAAGCTGCGTAAATCCCCGCCCCACCCGAAGCACTAGTCTGGTCAATTCTAGCAGTATATGCTGGAATTGCCCCTATATCGTGGACTAATGCATTCATAATGCCAGTTTGTCCTTCAAATTCCCCGCTTGCCATATTGGAAACATACACATGGTCAATATTTTTAGGCACTATTCCTGTAGTTTCTATACAGTCCATCGCCGCTTCGGAGAGTAAATCGCGTATCCAAGAACCTTCTCGGACTCCAAATTGTGTCATAGAAACTCCTATTATTGCAACTCTGTCCATACCACGATGTAGTTAGCCACGAATTTAGTTTTTTGGAAATTCGTAAATTCATATGCCAGAAGTCTGACATATGGTAGTATGTTGGTTTTTAGTAAAATTTATTAAAATTAAATGACCATTGAATACCCATCCGTCTGTCCTTAGTCTGCCGTTTTACTTTCACCATGCTAGGCGGCTGACTAAGTACTGGAGCTATCACTATTGAACCATGAGCATAACAATGACTCTTCAAACGACAGATGTTGAATCGGCGTCGAAATGTCCCATTTGCAACCAAGAAATCGTGGGAATTTCTGCATCAAGACCGGGTGAACATTATTACACTTGTGGACATGAAGCTACAAACCATATTTTATCAGAAGTAGTCCAAATACCACATGAAACAGGTCCTTTAGAGGGGACTATTTGGGAGTTACTTACGGGCATACCTGCCGAAATTATCTTAAACGATAAACTATAGGGTTTGTGTTAATCACTATTACTTAATTTTAGCATTTCAATTAAATGCAATAAATTTATAAATAGAGGCAATTTATGCCCTATGATGAGTTTTAAAAATGTGTCCCGGCGACAATTACTTTCAACGACGGGGACGATCAGTTTAGCCTTCCTCGCAGGCTGTGCTAGCACGCCGAAACCATCCCCGGATAAAAAAGAAGTATCTGCACCAATGGCTTCGGCAGGGGTGTCAATGGACGTACTCTCTTCACTAGAGGGGAGTTTGACCTTATACTCTGGTAGAAAGGAATCACTGGTAGGGGAACTGTTTGTAATGCTCCAGGACAAATATCCTAAATTTAACTTAAACATTCGATATGACAAGTCCACAGATTTGGCAAATCAAATACGAGTGGAAGGCAAAAACACACCTGCAGATGTGTTCTATACAGTAAGTACGGGGGCTCTAGGCCTGTTGAAAAACGAAGGCATGACTATCCCTGTTCATTCAGATGTGATCCAAGCGGGCCGGGAGGGTTATTTCGACCCAGAAGGACATTGGATTGGAACTTCAGGTAGACTTCGTTGTATTGCGTACAATACAAATGAAATAAAAGATGCATCAATAATCCCAAAAAGTATTTTTGAAATTCCAAAAGTTGCTGATTTTCAAGATAACATAGGGTGGGCCCCAACTTATGGATCTCATCAAGATTTTATCACTTGCATGAGATACCTTCATGGGGATGATAAAACACTGACTTGGCTGAAAGATATGAAGGCGTCAGGGGTCCGAGAATATACAAAAGAAAGCAACGTTACTGAAGCCATTCTATCTGGAGAAGTCTCTGTAGGACTAGTAAATCACTACTATCCGATGAGGGTGATAAACGATCCAGAAAGCCATAGTTATGGAAGTGGATCTCACATAGCGCTGGCA